>NZ_ALVC01000011.1:0-49267 GCF_000293195.2 Sphingomonas sp. LH128 | reverse complement strand
CTTCCGCGCGCTCGATCCCAGCTTGCGCGACCTGTCGTTCGACACGATCTCCGGCGCCGGTCCTAACGGAGCGAGCCCGCACTACCGCGTGTCGGAAGAGACCAGCCTCACGCTCGAACCCAACTCGGTCTACCTCGTGGACTCGGGTGGGCAGTACCTCGACGGTACCACCGACATCACCCGCACCGTCTGGGTCGGGCCTGATGCGCCCTTCGCCGAAGTGAAGGACCGCTTCACCCGCGTGCTCAAGGGCCACATCGCGCTGGCCCTTGCGGTCTTCCCCAAGGGCACGGCGGGCAGCCAGCTCGACGTGCTGGCGCGCCATGCGCTGTGGCAGGTGGGGCTCGACTATGCCCACGGCACCGGCCACGGCGTCGGCAGCTTCCTTGCCGTTCACGAAGGGCCGCAGCGCATCGCCAAGTCCTCGGGCGGGCAAGCGGGCACCGACCAGCCGCTGCTGCCGGGCATGTTCCTCTCGAACGAGCCGGGCTACTACAAGACCGGCGAATACGGCATCCGCATCGAGAACCTGATCCTCGTCGAAAAGCGCGAGATCGCGGGCTCGGACGGCGAATACTACGGCTTCGAGACGCTCACCCACGTACCGATCGAGCGGCGCCTGGTGGACACATCGCTGCTATCTCCGGCCGAAGTCGCGTGGTGGAACGACTATCACGCGCGGGTGCTGGAGATCGTCGCGCCGCAGCTGGAAGGAGACGCGCTGACGTGGCTGCACGCCCAGTGCGAGCCGCTCTGACATGACGGCGCGCGACCTTCGCACCTTTCCGGTCCACCTCGGCCTTGGCGCGAAGGTCGCGGACCAGCCTGCCTTCACCGGGATGGACTGGTACGCGGCCTATGGGGAGCGCACCGCAGCCGATGGGAGGGAGGGCCGCCTCGTCAGCATGTACGATTTCTCGAGCAGCTGGGATTCGTGGGAGATGCACCCGGAGGGCGACGAACTCGTCGTATGCCTGTCCGGAGAGATCACGCTGATCCAGGAATACCCCGATGGCCGCCTCCATTCCGAGACCTTGCAGGCGGGGCAGTACATCGTGAACCCGGCGGGCGTGTGGCACACCGCCGACGTCTCGCAACCCGCGAGCGCGCTGTTCGTGACGGCGGGAATGGGCACACGGGGCCGCCCGCGCTAAATCCTCCTCCAAGACAAGCGCGGGGAGGGATAGCTTGCAGATGAACGCCCGCTCTACTTGTGACAATTGACGACAATAAACGCATGTCCCGGCACAACTGCGCGACAACCGGCGTTTAGACAGGATCATAGAGAGCCGCAGGACAGTTCTTCCCCCTCCCTTCCCTTGCTGTCCTGTGGCTCTCATCCAATTGTTACGGGACAAGACACATGACCTCGATGAAGACCCTGCTGCTCGGCCTTTCGGCTGCTGCACTGACGATCGGCGGCGTGGCCTGCGCCCAGGCCCCTGCCAACAACGCACCCGCAGCCCAGAAGCCCCGTATGGAGCGTCCCAGGATGGACGCCGACGGCGACGGCGTGATCGCCCGCGCCGAGGCCCAGGCCCGCGCGACCGAACTCTTCGCCAGGCTGGACGCCAACAAGGACGGCAAGCTCGACAAGGCCGACCGCGAACTGATGCACCAGCAGATGCGTGAGACAATGTTCGCGAAGCTCGATACCAACGGAGACGGCTCGATCTCCAAGGCCGAGTTCATGGCCGATCGCGGTCCCGAAGGGCGTGGCCCCGGCGGCCCCGGTCCTGACGGCAAGGACGGCCCGCCGCCCCCGCCTCCGGCTGGCGAAGACGGCGCTTCTCCCCCGCCCCCTCCCGGCGGCGAGCATGACGGCATGCGCCCCGGAATACATAGGGGTACGCACGGCAAGATGGGTCGTGGTGGCCATCGCGGCGGCATGATGATGGAGAAGCAGGCCGACGCCAACAACGACGGCGCCGTCACTCAGGCCGAGTTCATTGCCGCTGCCCTCAAGCGCTTCGATGCGCAGGACACCAACCACGACGGCAAGGTGACCAAGGAAGAGCGCGCAGCCGCCCGCAAGGCGCACATGGACGAGCGCAAGGCCCGCTGGGAGACCAAGAAGGCTGACAAGAAGGCTGCGAACTGACAGGAAGGCGCGGTAACGCCATGGATTTAGAGATGAACGATACCGCGCCTGCTCCTTCTCCGGCCAAGCTGCTGCTCGTCGACGACGAGGCTTCCCTTCGCGAACCCCTGGGCGACTACCTGTCGCGGCAGGGGTTCGCCGTCGTCCAGGCGTCGAGCGCGGCCGAGGCCCGCTCGCGCCTGCGGGACGCCAAATTCGACCTCGTCCTGCTGGACATCATGATGCCCGGCGAGGACGGCCTGTCGCTCTGCCGCCATTTGGTCGAGGCGCAGGACGTGCCGGTGATCTTCCTCACCGCGCGCGGTGAGGCGACCGACCGCATCGTCGGGCTGGAGATCGGCGCCGACGACTATGTCGTGAAGCCCTTCGAGCCGCGCGAACTGGTCGCCCGCGTGCGCAGCGTCCTGCGCCGCGCCTCGCGCGCCGCGCCCGCCCCGGTCGAGAACGAGGCCTTCGAATTCGAGGGCTGGCGGCTCGATCCGCTCAAGCGCCGCCTGATCGATGCCGAAGGCGCGGTCGTCGCCATTTCCTCGGTGGAATACCGGCTGCTGATGGCCTTCCTCGAACACCCCCGGCAAGTGCTCAACCGCGACCGCCTGCTCGACATGGTGCAGGGCCGCGAGGCGCACCTGTTCGACCGCGCGGTGGACAACCAGGTCAGCCGCCTGCGCCGCAAGATCGAGCAGGACAGCCGCAACGCCCAGCTTATCCAGACGGTCTGGGGCGGCGGCTACATGCTGGCGGCGGACGTGCGCCGCGTACCGATAGAGGACTGATGCGCCTTGCGATCCCTTCCGTGATCAGGCCCCGCAGCCTGATGGGCCAGATGCTGCTCGCGGTGGCGGCGGCGCTGCTGCTGGTGCAGGGCATCGGCGCCCTGCTCGTCTACCGCGCCCAGCGCGAGGGCTACGAGGCCGGCATGAGCAATGCCGTCGCCTTCAAGCTCATTGCCGAGACGCGCGGACGCGGTGCCCTTGGACGGATGCTGCGCGGCAACGATCGGGACCGGGATCGCGCGCCTTTCGGTGGGCCGCCCCTGCGCGGCTTCCCGCTGGAACTCAGCGAGGGCTCCCCGCTGCGCACCGGCGAAAAGCGTGACGCCGACATGGAAGAGCGGCTGCAGCACACGCTGGCCGAACAGGACTTTCCCGCTTCGCAGATCGTGGTCGTCCACCGCACCGTCGGCCGGGATGCGTTCGCCCGCACTCATACCTACAAACGCGCCGCGCATGGTCGGCTCGAAGGGCCGGAAGTCAGCGAGATGATGGACGATCACTTGCTGGTGGTCGGCGTCAAGCAGCCAGGCAAGACCAGCTGGATGGTCGCCCGCGTGCGCAGCCCGCGCGCCTTCAACGTCATGATCCGCCCGCTGATCGTGCAGACCGTGATCATCTACCTCGTGCTCGTCGGCGCCGTCGCGCTCATCCTGCGGCGTATCACCAGGCCGCTGGCCGCGCTCACCCGCCGGGTCGAGCAATTCGCCGTCAGCCCCGGCTCGGCCGGCCAGCTCGATCCCAGCGGGCCGGACGACATGCAGCGCCTGATCGTCGCGCACAACGCGATGGAAGCGCGCATCGTCGCCATGCTGGATGAGAAGGACGTGATGCTGGGCGCCATCGGCCACGACCTCAAGACCCCGCTCGCGGCCCTGCGCGTCCGCATCGAATCGGTCGAGGACGATACCGAGCGCGGCCGCATGGCCGCGACGATCGAGGACATCGTGCGCACCCTCGACGACATCCTCTCGCTCGCCCGCGTCGGCCGCCCAAGCGACCCGCGCGAGCGTACCGAACTTTCCGCGCTCGTGGCCTCGGTCGTCGAGGAATACGAGGACATGGGTGAGCCGGTCGATCTCGGCGACACCCAGCGCACCGTCCTCGAACTGCGCTCGACCTGGCTGCGGCGCGCCTTGCGCAATCTCATCGACAACGCGCTGCGCTACGGCGGCGGTGCCAGGGTGGGGCTGGAGAAGGACGGAGACCATGCGGTGATCCGCATCGAGGACGACGGCCCCGGCATCCCCGACGACGAGATCGAGGCGATGACCAATCCTTTCGTGCGGGGCGACCCTTCGCGCAACAAGGCGACCGGCGGGGCGGGCCTCGGTCTGGCTCTGGCGCGGGCCATCGCCGACCAGCACGGCGGCGCTCTGGTGCTGGCAAACCGGCTTTCGCCCACCGGCGAGATCGAAGGGCTGACGGTGAGACTGGAGCTGCCGCTGAGCTGAGTGCCTCCCCGGCTCGGGCAGGAACCTTACCGCAACGTCGCGAATTCCGCGTCGATCTGGGCCCCCATCATGTCGTCGAGCAGCCCGCAGTTGCGCACCCGCTCGACCGCGCGGTCCAGTTCGAGCGCCCCCGGCGTCGCCGCGAACGCCGCCTTGAAGTCCCGCGCGATCCGGTCCGCCCAGGCCACCGAGCAGAACCGTCCGAGCATCTGCGGCAGGCGCGTCGAAACCGCCTGCCCATCCGCCCCGCCGAGCAAGGCCCCGACGTGGGACAGCGCCCAGGCGTAGCCATATTCGCGGCTGGCACTGCGTGCCATGATACCGTCGAGCAGATCGCGCCGCTCGCTCTCGCGCAGGCGCGGATCGTCGAGCGAAAGCAGCCACGCCGCCATCGCCGGAAAGCCCGTGCGCGCCGCCGCGCCAAGCGCTGCCGGGCGAAATACCGGGTCCTCCGAAGCCAGCGCCTTGTCCACCAGCGTGCGCACCGCCGCTCCATCGCGGTCGTAAAGGTACAGATCGAACGCATGGTCGAACCACGCGGGGTCAAGCGCAGCCCCATCACCCGCCAGGTAAGCCACGGCAGCCGCGCCCAGCTGCTTTCGCAGCTGCCGCCCGGCGCTGGTGCCGACGAGCGCATTGACCACCTGCACCCGCCGCTGCGCGCGTGCTGCTCCCTCATGCGCATAAACGCCGGCGCGCGGGTCGAAGCCATACTCCTTCAGAAGCGGCCCGTAGAGCTTCTCGCGCAGGAGCCGGAACCCCCGCCGTCCCGGTGCGCCGACGATGTTCTCGCGCACCAGCTTCGCCAGCGCCTTGTCGGCGGCGTCGGCGGCATGAGGATCGGGGTGCCGGATGAGCCTGCGCTCCAGCCGCGCCATCTCGCCGATGGTGCCGCGCCCCGCGCGGATCGAAGCCCAGAGCGAATCGACCAGCGCCAGTGCCTCGCCGCCCGGCAGGCGGTCGGCCCCGGCGATCAGTTCCTGCCAGTGGCCGGCGGTCAGCTCGAAGCGGTAGTAGCCGGTGCCGCCCGCGTTGGGGAACACCGGCCCCTCTCCGGGCAGCATGAAGCTCTGCGTGTGCTGGTCCATGATGAAGCAGCGGCGCGCTTCTCCCCCTTTGCCATCCCGGCGTCGCAGGCACAGCGGGATCGTCCAGCGCGTTTCGGGCGGCGCGACGCCCGCCGTGGTGTAGCGCAACTGCGTGACCATGACCCGGTCCCCGTCGCGCCGCATGGCAAGGAGCGGCACGCCCTGCTGCTCGACGAAGCTGCGCATCGCCGGCACCAGCTTGGGATTGCCCGCGACTTCGGCGAGCGCGGCGAAGAAGTCCTCGCTGGTGGCGGTGCCCCCCGCATGCGCGGCGATATACCGGCGCACACCCTCGCGGAACCGCTCGTCGCCGAGCCATGCCGCGACCATGCCAACGACGTGGCCGCCCTTGCCGTACGTGATCGCATCGAAGGCGGTTTCGATCCGGCGGCTGTCGTCGATGGACTGGTGCACCGGCCGACCGACGAGGAGTGCGTCGGTTTCCATCGCCTCGAATCCGGTGCCCAGCGCATCTCGGGCGATGCCGAGGTCCGGGCGCCAGGCGTCACCGATGCGGTAGCCGATCCAGTTGGCGAAGCTCTCGTTCAGCCACAAGTCGTCCCACCATGCCGGAGTGACGAGATCGCCGAACCACTGATGGCCGAGTTCGTGCGCCACGATCGTGCCGAAGGCGCGCTGGCGGGTGACCGGCGCCCCGGCATCCACCACCAGCAGGTCGTCGCGATAGAGCGCCGCGCCCGCGTTCTCCATGGCGCCGGGCAGGACCGGCGTGGTGATCTGGTCCAGCTTGGGGAAGGGAAAGGGCGTGCCGAAATAATCCTCCAGCAACCCGGTGATGCGGCGCGTACCGTCAAGCGCGAAAGCCAGCCTGTCGGCGTTCTGGCGGGTCGAGACGATGCGCAGGGGCAAAGACTTCGCCTCCCCCGCCAGCGAAGCGAAAGGGCCGACCATCATCGCGGCGAGGTATGTCGGCAGCGGTGCGGTAGGCGCGAAGCGGTGCACCTCCAGCCCGTTCTCGATGACCGGCGGCCCGGCTTCGGGCGCGTTGCCGATCGCGCTCAGGCCCTTGGGCGTGCGCAGGGTGAGGGTGAAGGGCGTCTTGAAGCCGGGCTGGTCGAAGCCGGGGAACGCGGCGCGGGCATCGATCGCCTCGAAATGGGACCAGACATGCCATGCGCCTTCGACCTGCTCGCGGAAAAGTCCGGCAGGTCCGTCGGCAAACGGGGCGTCGTAATCGAAGGCCAGCGTGACCGGCCCGGCGGGCAGGTCTTCCGGGAATGCGATTCGCGCGACGCCGATGGGGTCGATCTGCTGCCAGCGCCCGGCAACCGACCGGCCCTTTGCCCGCGCCATGACGCGCGACACGTCGAGCCCGCGCCCGTGCAGCACGATGGAAGAGGCCGGCGCGGCGAGCACGACGTCGATCTCGACATGCCCGGAAAAGCGCGGACGGGACGGATCGATGGTGAGGTCCAGCCGGTAGGCCGCAGGTTTGGCAGTGTCGTCGAGCCGCCCGAGCGGGACCGATTGCGCCTGCGCGGCTACGGTCATGCTGCCGAACAGAAGGGCAAGCAGCATCACGATACGTCGTCCCGGACTTGATCCGGGACCGCTGGCCGTGACCCGACCGCCGGCCAGCGCGTGCAACGCGCTTCTGCCCAAGGATCGCCACCTGTCCCGGATCAAGTCCGGGACGACGAGCCTTCGCACTATCGCATCAATCCGCCGATGAGATTGCGCGCGAACCTGCCAAGTCCGGGGAAGCCGATCGCCTTGCCCAGCGCATCACCCACCGTCCCGGCAGCGGCGCTGGCGGCCGAGGCCTTGGGGCTGGCGCGGCTCTTCTTGCCCTGCATCGTCTGCGCGAGGATCGACCCGGCGCTGGCGGCCGCAGCCCCGGCGGCGGCCTTGGCGACCTTGCCGCCGATGCCGTCCCACAGGCCGGGGCTCCTGCTTGGCGACCTCGTCGCGGCCTTTCTCCTCCACCTCCTGCGCAGTGGCGGCGGCGTCGGCGGCCTTGGCGGCGAGCACTTCCTCCGCGCTCTCGCGGTCGACGCGGGTGTCGTACTTGCCCTCGAAGGGGCTGATCGACTGGACGATCGCACGCTCCTTGTCGGTGATCGGCCCCAGCCGCGAGCGCGGCGGCGCCACCAGCGTGCGCTGCACCATCGTAGGCGCGCCCTCGTCGTCCAGCGTGGAGACCAGCGCCTCACCCACCTTCAGCTCGGTGATCGCCGCCTCGACGTCGAGCGCAGGATTGATGCGGAAGGTCTCGGCCGCCGCCTTGATCGCGCGCTTGTCACGCGGGGTGAAGGCGCGCAGCGCATGCTGGACGCGGTTGCCGAGCTGCCCGGCGATCTCCTCGGGAATGTCGATCGGGTTCTGCGTCACGAAGTAGACGCCCACGCCCTTGGAACGGACGAGGCGAACGACCTGCTCGACCTTGTCCTGCAGCGCCTTGGGCGCATCGTCGAACAGCAGGTGCGCCTCGTCGAAGAAGAACACCAGCTTGGGCTTCTCCGGATCGCCGACCTCGGGCAGCACCTCGAACAGTTCGGACAGCAGCCAGAGCAGGAACGTGGCATAGAGCTTCGGGCTGCGCATCAGCTTGTCGGCGGCAAGCACGTTGATGTAGCCGCGCCCCTGATCGTCGCACTTGATGAAATCGGCGATCTCCAGCGCGGGCTCACCGAAGAACTGCGCCGCCCCCTGGCTGTCGAGCGCGAGGAGCTGGCGCTGGATGGTGCCGACGCTCGCCTTGGACACGTTGCCGTACTTGAGGCCCAGATCGGCGGCGTTCTGCCCCACGTACGTCAGCATCGCCTGCAGATCTTCGAGGTCCAGCAGCAGCAGGCCCTGTTCGTCGGCATAGCGAAAGACGATGTTGAGCACGCCCTCCTGCGTTTCGTTGAGGTCCATCAGCCGGGCCAGCAGCAGCGGTCCCATCTCGGAGATCGTAGTGCGCACCGGATGGCCCTGCTCGCCGTAGATATCCCAGAAGACCGCGGGGTTGTCGGCGTAGGCATAGTCGGCGATGCCGATCTCCTTAGCCCGCGATTCCAGGATGGCGGCGTTCTTGAACTGCGGGCTCCCGGCCATGCACACGCCCGAGAGGTCGCCCTTCACGTCGGCCATGAACACCGGCACCCCGGCGGCGGAGAACTGCTCGGCAATGGTCTGCAGGGTCACCGTCTTGCCGGTGCCGGTCGCGCCCGCGATCAGGCCGTGGCGGTTGGCGCGGCCGAGGCGCAGCACCTGCCGCTCTCCATCGCCGCCTAGTCCGAGGAAAATCTCGTTCATCCCGTCGTCTCCAAGCCCTGTCGCACCATGGGTGTAGCGTGGCAATCGGTGCTGCGGAAGGGCCCACCCCCAACCCCTCCCGCTTGCGGGAGGGGAGCGAGACTTACGAAGCCGCAGGCGTAGTTAGTCGCAGCGGGGTGGGCACAGCGGCAAACTCCCGCTAAAGGCCCGCCCGATCCCATGACCGACCCTTTCGTCCTCCTCGATGACGCCCGCAGCGAAGACGCCGCCGATGCCCGGCTTTACCGCGGCGCCCGCGAAACCGTAGTGGCGATGCGCGGTGACGAGGTGCTGCCCGCGCTGGAGCGTCTGCAGGCCCTCTCGCGGCAGGGCCTGCATTTGGCGGGCTACATGACCTACGAGGCCGGACTGGCGCTGGAACCGCGCCTCGCCGGGCGCTTGCGGGAAACTGGCGCCCCTCTGCTGTGGTTCGGCGCCTTCGACGGATACGAGACGCTTTCTCCCTCCCAGGTCCCGCTCTGGCTGGCCGCCCGTGCCGGGCCGGAACGCCCCGCCATCGGGCCGCTGGAGCCGCAAGTCGATCTCGGCAGCTACGAACGGGCCTTCGCCGCTATCCACGGCGCGATTCAAGCGGGCGACATCTACCAGGCGAACCTCACACTGCCGCTTGCAGGCCCGTGGAGCGGCGACCCGCTGGCGCTCTACGCCGCGCTGGGCCCGCGCGCGGCGGCCGGTTACGGCGCGGTCATCCACGACGGCGCGCGCTGGCACCTCAGCTTCTCGCCGGAGCTGTTCTTCAGCCTTTCGGGCCGCGAGGCGGAAGTGCGCCCGATGAAAGGCACCCGCCCGCGCGGCCGCGATGCCGCCGGCGATGCCGCGCTGGCCGCCGATCTTGCCGCCAGCACCAAGGACCGCGCCGAGAACCTGATGATCCTCGACCTCATGCGCAACGATCTGTCGCGCGTGGCCGAGCCGGGCAGCGTCCGGGTGGAAAACCCTTTCGCGATCGAGAGCTACCCCACCGTCCACCAGATGGTCTCGACAGTGCGTGCCACGCTTCCCGAGGGGCGCGGCGGACTCGACCTTTTGCGTGCCCTGTTCCCCTGCGGCTCGATCACCGGAGCGCCCAAGATCCGCGCCATGGAACTGATCGCCGAAGCCGAGCGGACACCGCGCGGGCTTTACTGCGGTTCTATCGGTTATCTCGAACCCTCTGGCGATGCGGCTTTCAATGTGGCAATCCGCACTCTGCGTCTCGACCGTGACGGTCGCGCTGTCCTAGGGGTCGGGTCCGCCGTGGTCGCGGATTCGCAAGCGCTTCCCGAATGGCGGGAATGTCTGGTCAAAGGGGGTTTCGTGCGAGAGTCGCAAGTGCAGGTTGCCGGAGAAGTGGTGTCGCCTGCCAGCTTCGATCTGATCGAGACGATGCGCTTCACGCCCGAAGACGGCATCGCGCTGCTTGAGCCGCACCTTGAACGCATAGCTGCGAGCGCCGCGACGCTGGGCTTCGGCTTCGACCGGCATGCGGTGCGCAACGCCATCCAGGCGCTGTGTTTCGAGGCGGAAGCCGCATCGAAGCTGCGCCTTGTGGTCGGCCGGACCGGGGCATTCTCGCTCGAACTGTCCGAGTTGCCCGCTCCTCTGACGGAGCCCGCCACCGTCGCGGTACTGCGCCTGCCGGTCGACAGCGGCGACTGGCGGCTCGCCCACAAGACCACCGATCGCGGCTTCTACGACAAGGGCCTCGAAGTGGCGCGCGCGAACGGCGCGGACGAGGCGATCCTGCTGCGCGACGACGGCCTCGTCACCGAGGGTTGCTTCACCAACCTGTTCGTCGAGCGCGGCGGCATGCTGCTGACCCCGCCCGCGACGCTGGGCCTGCTGCCGGGCGTGCTGCGCCGCTCATTGCTGGATTCGGGCCGCGCGGTGGAAGCGCAGCTGACGCTGGACGATCTGGCGGGTGGGTTCTTCATCGGCAATGCCCTGCGCGGGCTGATCCCGGCGCGGCTGCTGTAAATGGTAGATGTTCGGCCTGATGGGGCTTCGACAAGCTCATCCTGAGCGGTTTTGAGAGCAGGTCTTTAAATTCCGCTCAGGCTGAGCTTGTCGAAGCCCCCGCCGGACGATGCTTTGCGATCCTCGGCTCCTGTTCTAAGAGACGCCCCACAATGCACCTGTCCACCGCCCTTTCCCGCATCGCCCCGTCACAGACCACGGCGATGACCGACCGCGCCACCCAGCTTCGCGAAGCGGGGCGCGACATTATCTCGCTCTCCGTGGGTGAGCCCGACTTCGCCACTCCGCCGCATGTGCTGGAGGCCGCCAAGGCCGCGCTCGACGGCGGCCAGACGAAATACACGCCGGTCGGCGGCACCTCGCGGCTCAAGCAGGCCGCCGCGCTGCACTTCGCGCGCGACCTCGGGATCGAGGTTCCCGTGTCGCAGGTGACCGTCAGTGCGGGCGGCAAGCAGGCGATCTTCCACGCCATGCTCGCCACGATCAGCGAGGGCGACGAGGTGATCGTCCCTGCTCCATGGTGGGTCAGCTACCCGGAAATCGTGCGCTTCGCGGGCGGAAAGGTGGTGCCGCTGCACACCCACGCCAAGGACAACTTCCGCTTCACCCCGGCCGACCTCGAAGCGCAGATCGGGCCGAATACCTTGTGGGTGCTGCTCAACAGCCCCGGCAACCCGACCGGCGCCTGCCTGCCTGCGGAAACGCTGCTCGGCATCGGCGAAGTGCTGCGCCATCATCCGCGCGTGCTGGTCCTGTCGGACGATATCTACGCGCCGATCAACTATACAGGCGGGCCGCATGCCACGCTGGCGAACCTGTGCCCGGACCTTGCCGATCGCATCCTGACCGTCTCGGGCGTCTCCAAGAGCCACGCGATGACGGGTTTCCGCATCGGCGTCGCCGCCGGGCCGGAGTGGCTGATCAAGGCGATGGAGCGACTGCAGTCGCACTCCTCGGGCAATCCCTGCTCGATCAGCCAGGCCGCCGCCGTCGCCGCGTTCGAGGGGCCGCAGGATTTCCTCGGCCAGTGGTGCGAACGCTTCCGCGCCCGGCGCGATCTGGTGGTCTCGGCGATCAACGCGATCCCCGGCCTCTCGACGCCGGTGCCCGACGGCGCCTTCTACTGCATGGTCGATGCCGCGCCGCTGATGGAGCGCTTCGGTGACGACGCCAAGCTGGCGCTGCACCTGCTGGACCACGGCGTTGCGATCGTGCCGGCCTCGGCCTTCGGCGGCAACGGCGGCTTCCGCATCAGCTTCGCGGCGGACGAGGCGAAGCTGATAGAGGCCTGCAGGCGGATTGCCGAAGCGGTGGGTTGAGGTAAGGCCCACCCCCAACCCCTCCCGCAAGCGGGAGGGGAGACGAGAATATCACCCTCTCGCTTGCGGGAGGGTCGGGAGGCTTGGTCCGAAGGGCCTAGCCGGACGGGGTGGGCAAGTACCGCTCAAGACGAAAGAAACGATGATGCAACTCGAAATCCTCTTCGAAGACGGCGAAGCGCTCGTCATCGACAAGCCTGCGGGCCTTCCGCTCGACCGTCCCCGCGCGGGCGGCCAGTGCCTGGAAGACCGGCTCGACGAACTCAAGCTCGGCTTTCACCGCGAACCCGCGCCGGTCCACCGCCTCGACCAGGACACCTCGGGCTGCCTGCTGCTGGCGCGCAACCCCAAGGCGCTCAAGCGTTTCTCCGCCGCTTTCGAGGAGCGCACGGTCGAAAAGCGTTACCTCGGCATCGTCGCGGGCGAAATCGCCGAAGACGAGGGCACGATCGCGCTCAACCTCTCCAAGGTCAGCACCGCGAAGGATGGCTGGCGCATGATCCCCGCGCGCAAGGGCAAGCCCGCCGTCACCCACTGGCGCAAGCTGGATACCCGCAACGGCCTCACCCTCGTCGAATTCCGCCCGGAAACCGGCCGCACCCACCAGATCCGCGTCCATGCCGCCTCGGGCCTCGGCTTCCCGCTGCTGGGCGATCCGGTCTACGGCACCAAGAGCGGCGCCCCGCGCACCATGCTTCACGCGTCAGGCCTGACGGTGCCGCGCGGCGGCGAGAAGGCGCCGATCGTCGCCGTAGCCCCCCTGCCCGCCGACTTCGCCGCCTTCGGCTTTGCGGACATCGCGTCCGAAGCCCCGTCCGAACCCGTGCCCGAATCTCCCGATGAATGAGCGATCTTGAGGCCACGATAGGCCGCGCGCAGGCGCTGGCGAGCGAGAGCTTCATCGCCTCCGCCGGTCCAGGCGGCCAGAACGTCAACAAAGTGGCGACGGCGGTGCAACTGCGCCTCGACGTCTATGCGCTGCGATTGATCCCGCCGGTCTTCGCGCGGCTGAAGGAACTGGCCGGCAGCCGCATGACCGCTCGCGGCGAACTGGTCTTCACCGCGCGCCGCTTCCGCACGCAGGAAGCCAACCGCGCCGACGCGCGCGAGCGGTTGGCCGAAATGCTCACCGAAGCACACAAGCTGCCCGAAAAACGCGCCAAGAGCCGCCTCAACCGCGTCGGCAAGGAGCAGCGCCTGAAAGGCAAGAAGCTGCGCGGCTCGGTCAAGGCCGGGCGCGGCAAAGTCAGCTTCGATTGATTACTGCGCAGCCTCGCTAGCCTGCGCCTCGGCAGGAGCGACGGCCTCCGCAGGCGGCCGCCGCTCATCCAGCATCGCTGCCGCCTCGTCGAGCGCGCGGGCCTCGCCCATCGTCACGCCGCCCGGACCGGGCGCGGTGTCGGACTTCGAGCAGGCGGCCAGTGCAAGCACGGCCATGGCGAGGCAGGCGGTTTTCATGCCCCGCTCATAGCCGCGAAGAGGTCAGGCGTCGATAACCCGGGTATGCGGATGATGCTTGTCGAGATGCTTGCGGATGATCTTGAGGTTGCGGCTGTTCGAGCGGAACAGGAAGTCGAACAGGTCGCCCGCCACGGGGATCGCACCGACCAGCGTATCGAACCCGACATTGGCGGTCATGCGCGCCAGCTGCCATTTCGACATGCCGAGATTACGCGCCTCCCACACGATGTAGAGGCCCATGGCGGCCGCGATCAGGTCACCTGCGACCGGCACCAGTCCGATCACGGCGTCAAGGCCGACCTCCCGGCGGATGCCCGGTACGACGAAGGCACGCTCCAGCACGCGTTCCAGCGCCTCTACCCGGCGGCGGATCGAAACGGGATCGTTGCCGAGCGGAACCTCGAAGTCCATGCGCCGTGCCGATTGCGTAACCACGTGTCTACCCGCCTCTTGTCGAACAGCGGCCTCGGGTGCCGCAGACTGCTATTTGGGAAGCCAGGCCAGCGGCATCAAGGGATGCCAGCCCCAGGGGTTCGCCGAGAACCCGTCCACACTTCCGCGAACCAGCGACCAGCGGATCGGCGTGCCGAAGGGAATGAAGACGTTGGCGCCGGTCAGTTCGGCCTCGGCCTCGGTCAGCAGCGCGGCGCGCTCTGCGGGGGTGGAAGCCGCCCCGGCCTCGGCCACCCGCGCATCGGCCTCCTGCGAGCAGAGCCCGCGGCGCGCATGACAGGACAGGCGGTTGAGATACCACGCCGCGCGCGGATAACGGGCGACGTCGTCGATCAGCGCGAGGTCGGCCCTGTCCACGTCTTTCGCCCGGTCCAGCCCGACCCCGATCGCCGCGAAATCCCCTGCGAGCCGATTGAACAGGACGGTGGCGCCCACGCCTTCGGGCAGCCAGAGGCTCAGGCGAAGGCGAGGCGTCCCCGATGCGGGCACCGATGCGGCCACCGATGCGGCCACCGATGCGGAATGCTGTTCCGCCGGCGGTTGCCACGCCCTCACGCGTGCAGCGGCGACAGCGCGGCGCTGTTCGAGAGTCTGCTCGCCCCAGCGTTCGCCGATGGTGCCGAGATCGCCATCGAGGCTGGGCGTGACGATGCGCGTGGTCGCGGCCCAGCCGCCGACGCCGAAGGGCGAGATCAGTCCCTCCCGGTCGACCGCCATGGCCAGCGCCTCGCGGTTGGCGGGCTCGGACAGGAAGCCCTTGTCGTTCATCACCTGCAGCCCGAACAGGCCGACCACCGGATCGAGCTGGATCGTCCCGCGCAGGATGCCGACCGAGCGGGTCTGCAGGAAATCCTGGATGCGTCCGCCGAGCACGAGATCGACGCTGCCGTCGTTGAAAGCCGCCACCGCCTGCGCGCCCGGCAGCGCGCGCAAGTGGATCTGCCGCGTGCGCTCCGCCCACTTGTCGATCGGCGGCATCCCCAGCTTCGCCGGATCGATCGCGCTGAGCGTCGCCATGCTGCCCGCGCGCGTCACACTCATCGGGCCGGTGCCCCGGCCCTTGCGGTAGAGGCCCAGTTCCGGCTGCGCCAGCAGCTGGAGCAGATAGGGCGTCGGCCGCGCGAGGCGGATCTCGATCACGCGCCCGGTCATCGCGCGTACTTCGTCTATGCCTGACAGATCATGCGCCAAAGGCCCGTCATCGAGCGCCTTGAGCGCGGCATTGATCGCCCGGCGCGCCGAATCGGCAGTGATCGGCTCGCCGGTGGCCCAGTTGCCGTCGCGCAGACGGAAGATGTAGCTCTGTCCGTCGTCGGTGACGATCCAGCGATCCGCGAGCGCCGGGATCACCCGCCCCGCATCGTCGAAGGCGACCAGCCCCTCCACCGTCGAGGCGCGGACCAGTACGGCTCCGGCCGAGAGATCGGAACTTTCGGAGAAGGGATCGCCGGGCTGCCCGACCACTGCGACGCCCAGCGCCGAGTTATCGTAGCCGCTGCAGGAGGCGAGCGTGAAGGCGGCCGCAACGGCCAGCACCCGCGAGGCTTGGCGCTTGGACAGCATGGAACAGGGAGTAGCCGATTTCCCGCGCCTCGCAACCGGCGCGCGGGATTTTTCCGCTTTCCCTCTCAGATCTTGCGCAGGAGCGTCGCGTCGGTCGTCGGGGCCTGGTAGTTGCGCAAGTAATCGGGGGTCATATGCTCGACCTGCCCGGCCTGGCCGGCCTGCGCGCGGGCGAGGCGCGGATCGATGTCCTCGCGGAAAGCGACGCCGAAGCGGCTTTCCTGCACCCAGGCGACCGAGCCTTCGACCCAGCCGATATTGCGGATGTTGACCGAGACGACGGTACCGCGCACGACGCGCACGTTGCCTTCGCCCATCATGCCGCCGGCCGAGAGGTTGCGCACCTTGATCCGGAAATCGCCGTCGAGACCGTCCACGCGAAGGTCAGCCATGAGGAACAGGCTGTCGCGCGCAATCTGCCGATTTTCACCTTGGTTCATGCGATCTTCGTCCGGGGCGTTTCAAAATGCACGTCACGATCGTGCCGCCAATGCGCGGCAAACTACCGTGCTTTGGCCCGTATTCCTAGCCGCCATTGGCAAACAAAGGCTTAATGTCCCGGCTCCGGACAGAGTCGGAGCCGGGTCTTGACCTTGTTTGTCGGAATCGCGGCACCGGGCCGGTGCCGCGATCCAATCAGTCGTCGCGCGAGACTTTTTCGCGGCGCTCGTGCGCTTCCTGCGCCTCGACGGTCATGGGCGCGATCGGACGCGCTTCGAGACGACCGAGGCCGATCGGCTCGCCGGTGACCTCGCAGTAGCCGTATTCGCCTTCCTCGATGCGGCGCATGGCCGAATCGATCTTGGCGATCAGCTTGCGCTGGCGGTCGCGGGTGCGCAGTTCGATACCCCAGTCGGTCTCGCTCGAGGCACGATCGTTGAGGTCGGGTTCGCGAATCGGGCCGTCCTGCAACTGCTGCAGCGTGCCTGCTGCCGCATCGAGGATCGACTTTTTCCATGCCAGAAGCAGCCGCCGGAAATAATCCTGCTGTGCCTCATTCATGTATTCTTCGTCAGGTTCGGAAATGTAGGCGCCGCCAATTGCACGCTTTGCCTTGGCGAGTACATCAATTTCGTCAGCTAGGGCCGTTGCCATCCAGAGAAACTCCGCAGTGCTTCCACAGATCGCCAACGCCCTGCAGCCCCGAATTTTTTCCGGTAACCGTACAACGATCCGCAGTTGAGGCGGCCTATAATTCCGCACTCTTGACCGCACAAGCGTATATCCGTGGCGATCCACAAAATTCTTAACGCCGTCTCCGGGTGACACAAAGTTAATCCGCAGGCGGGACCTGCTCGCAGTCGCCGTTAACCATTTCTTGATCGCCGTCGGACAGATTGGCCAAATCGAACGCAGGGGCCATTTGCAAACGATTGAGGTCCACGCGGTCACAACCCTTTTTGAAGGCACGGGGATTACGATGGAAACTGTCTGGATTAACCAGGATCTCGCCACGCCGGCCGCCGCGAACGACTTCGCAGGCGACATGGTCATCGCCGAGGCGCTGTCCGCCGCCGCGCAGGGCGATGCTTCGGCTTATTTCGATCTCGGTGTCGCATTCTCGACCGGCAGCCACGGCGCCCCTTGCGACCTCATCGAAGCGCACAAGTGGTTCAACCTCGCCGCCGTGGGCGGGCACGAGGAAGCCACCGTCTGCCGCGCTGAAGTCGCCGACGACATGACAGCCCGTGAAATCGCCGAAGCCCAGCGCCGCGCGCGCCAGTGGCTGGGCGCGACGGTCCGCAAGGCTGCCTGAGCTAGGCCTTGCGGAAGGGCGAATGCCCGCCTAGCCGGAGCTGGTCGATGGCGATCCCTGCCCGCTCCTGCTCGAGATAGTCGGCAATCGCGGCCCGCAGACCATCATGGACGATGTAGTGCGCCGAGATCGTGCGCACCGGCTCGTATCCTCGCGCCAGCTTGTGCCCGCCCTGCGCGCCCGCTTCGACACGGCCCAGGCCCAGCCGGATCGCGGCATCGATCGCCTGATAGTAGCACAGTTCGAAGTGCAGGAACGGCTTGTCGACGACGGCGCCCCAGTAGCGTCCGTACAGCGCCTCATCGCCGATGAAGTTCAGCGCGCCGGCGACGGGCTGCCCGTCGATGAAGGCCAGCACCATCAGGATGCGATCGGCCATCGTCTCGCCCAGCAGGCTGAACGCCTCACGCGTGAGATAGGGACGGCCCCATTTGCGCGCGCCGGTGTCCTGGTAGAAATCCCAGAACGCTTCCCAGTGCGTCTCGGTGATCTCATCGCCTGACAGAGCGCGAATCTCGACGCCCTCCTGCGCTTTCTCGCGCTCCTTGCGCAGGTCCTTGCGCTTGCGGGACGACAGTTGCCCGAGGAAATCGTCGAAAGTCGCGTAGCCGCGATTCTCCCAATGAAACTGAATGTCCTCGCGCAGCAGCCATCCGGCCTTCTGGAACACGGGGACCTGCGCCGGTTCGATGAAGGTCGCGTGGGCGGAGGAGAGGCCATTGTCACGGCACAGCGTCTCCGCCGCGCGCAGTAGCGGCAGCATGAGTTCGGGATGCGGTGTCAGCAGGCGCGGGCCGGTGGCCGGGGTGAAAGGCACCGCAATCTGCAGCTTGGGATAGTACGAGCCGCCGGCCCGGTGCCAGGCATCGGCCCAGGCATGGTCGAAGACGTACTCGCCCTGCGAGTGCTCCTTCAGGTAGGCCGGAAGCGCGGCGGCGAGGCTGCCGTCAGGACCGTCGATCACCAGCGGTAATGGCGTCCAGCCGCTGCGGCCGCCGACGCTGCCCGATTCCTCCATCGCAGTGAGGAAGGCGTGAGCGACGAAGGGATTCGCCCCATCGGTCAGCGCATCCCACTGATCGGCGGGCAGATCACCCACGGCGCCGAGCAGACGGGCGGTGAAGGCGCCCTCGCTCACGCGTCCCCTTCGCGAATCTCAAAAATGGCCGCGTCGGCGTAAGCGGCGGCGCGCTCGTCGTGCTCGGGCTCGCGCACGGTCCAGGTCGCGACGGGGAGGCCCCGGCCTCGCTGCGCGGCAGCGAAGCGGCTCGGCAGATCGCGCACGTCGTAGGCGAGGAAATCGGGCCGGGCATGCCACAGCGACAGGCGGCGGCGGATCTTGCCGGGCAGCGCCCGGTCCTCGCCCTCGGAAACGATGAGGCCGCGCACCGTGTGCGGCGAATGGCGCCAGTACCAGCGCGATACGCGCGGGTCGAAGCTCATGACCGCGTGGTTGCCGGTATAACCCTCCAGCACCCGGCGCACCGCCAGGCACAGCGCGGCCATGCGAACCTTGCGGTCGGACTTGATCTCGATGAGCACCGGGACCTTGCCGCCGACTTGCGCCAGAACCTGCCGCAGGGTCGGGATGGTCTCTGCCGTGCCCGTCAAAGTTATGGTGCCCAGCTGCGCCGCGCTGCGGCGCTCGGTGGGGCCGCTCTCGCCGGTCAGGCGATCGAGCGTATCGTCATGGAAGACGACCGGTTGCCCATCGCCGGAACGCTGCACGTCCAGTTCGATGCCGTTGCCTGCCGCGATGGCCCTGGCGAAGGCCGCGCGCGAGTTTTCCGGCACGCCGCTGCCGTGTAGCCCCCGATGGGCATAGTCCTGCGCCCCGATCCACGCGACCTTGCGCGGATCGGGTGCAGGCGCACGCCAGCGATCAAGCAGGGCGAACGGCAACGATGGCGTCCACTTCGACGGCGGCGCCCAGCGGCAGCACCGGCACGCCGACCGCGCTGCGCGCATGCTTGCCGGCATCGCCGAACACCGCGACCATCAGCTCGGAGGCGCCGTTGATGACCTTGGGCTGGTCGGTGAAATCGCCGGTGGAATTGACGAAACCGCCCAGCTTGACGATCCGCTCCACCCGGTCGAGCGAGCCGAGCGCGGCTTTCAGCTGCGCCAGGATCATCACGCCGCAGGCCTGTGCTGCTTCGGTGCCCGCCTCGATGGAGACATCCTCGCCCAGACGGCCGGTGACGAGCTTGCCATCGACGAAAGGCAACTGGCCGGAAACGTGGGCCAGGCCACCCGCCTCGACCACGGCAACGTACGCGGCAACCGGGGCCGCCGCCGCAGGCAGGGTCAGGCCGAGTTCGGCGAGACGGTCATCAATCTTGCTCATGGAATTCCTCTTCTTCGCGGGTCAGGCTGGGGGCCGTAAGATTGGTCAGCAGCCAGGGGAGCGCGGTCTTCCAGTCATCGATCCGCGCGTGGGCGTGGCCGAGCTGGAGAGCGCACTTGATGTTGGGGGCGATCTTCGGTTCACCGCACAAGTGCAGTCGGCGAACATGGGGGGAAACCTCGAAGACCGAGCCATGATGCTGCGACAGGTCGTCGATGAAGACCGCACGGCTGGGCTGGTACTCGTCGAGGATCGCCTGGAGCGCCGGGCCTTTCGGTCCCTGATTGGTGAAGACGCGCAGCGGCATGCCGTGTTCGATCAGCTGCGCCTCGCGCGCCTCGCGGCGGAAATCCATGAGGTTGGTGAGGACCACCACGTCGGCGTGCTCGCGGATCGCGGCGATCGCATCGACGGCGCCTTCGATCGGCGTCTGGCGGTGCATCTGCGAATCGAAGAAGCCGTTGAGCAGCGTCCACATCTCCGCCTGTTCCAGCGGCGTGTCGCTGCCGATCCGGCGCATCGACTTGTAGAACTCGCCGTTCTCGATATCGAAATGGACGCCTTCTTCCTCGGCCAGCCAGTCGCGGAAGTGCTTTATCATGTGGAGCAGCACTTCGTCGCAGTCGGTGATGAGCAGCGGTTTTGTCATGCGCCCAGCTTCCTTTGTGCGGCAACCAGCGTCTCGGGCTGAACGCCCAGCGCGTCGGCCGCGCCCAGCAGGTCCGGCTCGTGCGCGCACAGGAAATCCATCACCGCACCCAGCGTGGAGGGCTCACCCAGCGAGGCGCGCAGTTCCTCCGGCGTCAGGCCGGTGAGCGACAGGAAACGCTCGGCACGGTCCTGATCGCTCAGCACCCAGCCGAGGGCGTTCAGGGCCAGCGCCTGCGGATCGGATGGGGATGAGGGCTCTCGAAGAATTGTCAGTCTCACTCGGACGGAATAGACGGGGTATATTACCCCAGATGGTCATCAGGGCGTCGAATGGCAAAGCGAATCCTCGTTGTCGAGGACAACGATCTCAACCGGAAGCTGTTTTGCGATGTGCTCCGCAGTCAGGGCTACGCGGTGGAGCCGTGCGCCGATGGCCTCGATGCGCTCGACAAGGCGCGGCAATTCGTGCCGAATCTCGTCATCATGGACATCCAGCTCCCTAATGTCTCGGGGCTGGACCTGATCGAGGCGGCGAAGAAGGACCCCGTCCTGCGCACGATTCCCGTACTCGCGGTGACCGCTTACGCCGGCAAGGGCGACGAGGAACGCATCCGCGAGGCAGGCGCCGAAGGCTATCTGGCGAAGCCGGTTTCGATCGGCCCGTTCATGCAGGCGGTACGGGCGCTGCTGTAAGCGCGCCCTTGACATGTTACACCCGCGCCGCTTTTGCGCCGCAATTCCCGGCCAGAGAGCCGCCCGACGCTTTCGGAGTTAGATACCCATGGACCGCGCAGAGACTTCGGCCCGCATCGCCGCGCTGATCGAGCCCTTCAACAAGAAGGGCGTCGAAGTGACCGATGCCACCCGTTTCACCGACGACCTGGAATTCGACAGCCTGACGGTGATGGACTTCGTCGCCGCCATCGAGGACGAGTTCGACATCATCATCTCGATGAATGCCCAGGCCGAGATCGAGAACTACGGCCAGCTCGTCGATGCCGTGGTCAAGCTCAAGGGCTGAACGCGATGACCGAGACCGTTGAAAGCACCGATCTTTTCAGCAAGTTCGACCCGCTCATCAAGATGCGCAGCGACTTGCTCGCCACCGGCGTGACCGATCCGTTCGGGCTGGTCATGGAGCGTGTCATCTCCCCCACCGTCGCCATGTGCAACGGGCGCGAGACGATTCTGCTGGGCACGTACAACTACATGGGCATGACCTTCGACCCCGACGTGATCGCGGCGGGCAAGCAGGCGCTCGACGACTTCGGTTCCGGCACGACCGGCAGCCGGGTACTCAACGGCACCTACGCAGGCCATAAGGCGGTAGAAGAGGCGCTTTGCGACTTCTACGCCATGGACCACGCCATGGTGTTCTCGACCGGCTACCAGGCCAACCTCGGGATCATCTCGACCATCGCCGGCAAAGGCGATTACATCGTCCTCGACATCGACAGCCACGCCTCGATCTGGGACGGCTGCAAGATGGGCGACGCCGAAGTCGTGCCCTTCAAGCACAACGACATCGAGGCGATGGAAAAGCGCCTCAAGCGCATTCCCGAGGGCGCCGGCAAGCTGGTGATCCTCGAGGGCGTCTACTCGATGCTGGGCGATATCGCCCCGCTCAAGGCAATGATCGCGGTCGCCAAGAAGTACGGCGCGATGGTGCTGGTCGACGAGGCGCACTCTATGGGCTTCATCGGCCCCAACGGACGCGGCGTGGCCGAGGAGCAGGGCTGCCTCGATGACGTCGATTTCGTGATCGGCACCTTCTCCAAGTCGGTCGGCACCGTCGGCGGCTTCTGCGTCTCGAACCATCCCAAGTTCGAGATCATGCGCCTGGTCTGCCGCCCCTACGTGTTCACCGCCAGCCTGCCGCCGAGCGTCGTCGCCACCGCGACCACCTCGATTCGCAAGCTGATGACCGCCGCCGACAAGCGCGCCCACCTGTGGGACAGCTCGCGCACGCTGCACAAGGGCCTGACCGACGCGGGCTTCCAGCTCGGCACGACCGAGCCGCAGAGCGCGATCATCTCGGTCATCATGCCCGATCTGGAGCGCGGCGCGATGATGTGGGAAGCGCTGCTGCACGAGGGCCTCTACGTGAACCTCGCGCGTCCGCCGGCGACGCCTGCGAACATGACGCTGCTGCGCTGCTCGCTCTGCGCCGAGCATTCGGCGGAGCAGGTGCAGCAGATCATCGGCATGTTCACCCGCGCCGGGACTGCGGTGGGGATCATCTGATTTCCGGCTCCTCCCCCATCGGGGGAGGGGGAGCATGCGCAGCATGGTGGAGGGGCACGCGCCGCAAAGCGCTGCCCCTCCGGCCCACGTAATTCTGGCCTATGCCCCTCCACCACTCTTCGAGTGGTCCCCCTCCCCGTTCCGGGGAGGAACTGCGTCAGCTGTGAATGGCCACGTAGTCCAGGAAAGCCGTCATCCAGCCGCCAAGGAAGTCCGCCGACTGCGCGCCCACGGTGCCGTCCTCGTTCAGCAGGCCCTCCTTCCACTGCAGGAACGCCTCGGGTGCGCCCAGCGTCGGCATGTCGAGATAGGCCAGCACGTTGCGCAAGTGCTGCTGCGCCAGCGCGGTCCCGATCGCGCCCACCGACACGCCGATCACACCCGCAGGCTTGCCCGCCCAGGCGCTCTGGCCATAAGGCCGCGAGGCGTTGTCGATCGCGTTCTTGAGTACGCCCGGCATCGAGCGGTTGTATTCCGGCGTCACGAACATCACGCCGTCCGAACCTGAAACCAGCGCCTTCAGCACCTTGACGCTTTCGGCCTGGTCATCGTCGTCGTCCTGATCGTAGAGCGGCAGCGCGCCGATGTCGGCGAAGGTGAAATCATGCCCCTCGGCGGCAGGCAGGCGGATCAGCGCCTCCGCCAGCTTGCGGTTGAACGATTCGGCGCGCAGGCTGCCGACGACGACGGCGATCTTGGACATGGCTGTCTCCTCTTGCGAATGCGCCGGGTATCCACCCGCAGCATGTCAGGAGCAAGACCCCGTCAGTGGCCAGTCTATCAGTGGATCGAGATGATCCCGTCCACCGCACGCCATTCCTGCGGCCCGATCAGGTGATTGTGGGCGATACGCACCGAATGAAGCGGACCTTCGATCTCGCGCGTCCAGTAATCGAGGAAGCCCTTGAGCACGGGAAAGCGCGGTGCCACGTCGTATTGCTGAAAGGCGAAAAGCTGCAGGAAGCGGGGATGGTCGGGCAGGAAATAGTGAATCTCGACAGTCGTGAGGCCATAGCCCGCTAGCTGCCTGAGAAAATCCGCGGAAGCCTGAGAATCCACAAGACCACGAAAATCCGACGAAGCTCCAACCGGTCGACCAGCCATAGACCTCCTTCCGGCACCGCTACCTTGCGGTGCAGCAATCGCAGGATGACATAACGGTTACGGCAGTCAAGCGCTTGTAGAGGAGCGGAAAATCCCGGTGGCTTGAAGATTTACCCTCATTGGGCATCGTGCTCCCGGTCGAACGCGGTGCGGCTCGCCTCGATCGCCGGACGTGCCCGGGCGGCCCAGGCGCCCAGCGCCTGCACCGGGCCTGCGAGCGACCGACCAAGGTCGCTCAGCGCATACTCCACCCGCACCGGCACACCGACATGGACGGTACGCTCGACCAGTCCGTCCCGCTCCAGCGCGCGCAGATTGCGCGAGAGCATCTGCTGCGACACGCCCCGGATCGCGCGCTTCAACTCGTTGAAGTGCAGCGGCGCCTCGAGCAGCGTCATCACCACCAGCATCGACCACTTGTCCCCGACCCGGGCGAGAATGTCGCCGACGAGGCGGCAGTCCTTGCCGTTGGGGTCGTGGACGATCGCTTCCTGCGGGGCGGCGGCAGGCCGGTCAGCTTCGTCGAACGTAGTCAGCTTCATGGTACCAGGTCCCGAAAATATGCGCTCTTGGCGCGATCATTCCAGCAACATAGCTAGACCTGGTCACATTTCCAGACTGAGGCACCCTCCCATGAAGCTCCTCCACCTCGATTCCAGCATTCTCGGCGACAATTCGGCCAGCCGCGCCATTTCCGCCGCCATCGTATCCTCGCTGACCACGGCCGATCCCTCGCTCGAAGTCACCTACCGCGACCTCGCCGCCGAGCCGCTGGCGCACCTGACCCTCGACGTCCTCGGCAACCCCGAGGGAACGCCCGAACTGGCGCAGTTCCTCGACGCCGACGTGGTGGTGATCGGCGCGGGCTTCTACAACTTCTCGATCCCCAGCCAGCTCAAGGCCTGGATCGACCGCATCGCCATCGCCGGCAAGACCTTCCGCTATACCGCCGAAGGCCCCGTGGGCCTCGCCGGCGACAAGAAGGTCTACGTCGCGCTCGCCCGCGGCGGCTACTACGGCGAGGGCCAGCCTGCCGCCGCCTTCGAGCACGCAGAGAGCTACCTGCGCGCGGTGCTCGGCTTCATCGGCGTGACCGAGCCGACTTTCGTGCTGGCCGAAGGCATCGCCATCGACGCCGACACCCGCGCGAAGTCGGTCGCTGCCGCGATCGAGGAAGCGGGTTCGCTGGCCGTCGCGGCCTGATAGAGCACACCCCGCTGCGACTAGGACCTGCGGTCCAAGTCTCGCTCCCCTCCCGCAAGCGGGAGGGGTAGCCCAGCGCTTTTCCTCCCCCCTCCCGCTTGCGGGAGGGGGGAGGGGGTGGGCCTTCCTTCCCATCCCACGCGCATTCCATCTGGAAATCGCCGCAAACCCTTGGTAATCCGGCGACACCATGACCAACGCGCCCGAAACCGTATTCACCGATTCCCACCGCGTCTCCTGCGACGGGGCCACCGACATTCCCGGCGGAGCCGCGCTCGGCCATCCCCGCGTCTGGCTCGAAATCGACGAGAAGGGCTATGTCGAATGCGGCTACTGCGACCGCCGCTTCGTGCTCAAGGGCGGGGTTGCCGACAACGGGGCAGACCAGCAGGCCGCCTGATCCCTTCGCGGTTCTTGTCTTTCGCGCGGGGATAATGCTGCCTATATCGGCGGCATGACCATGACCGACCCGCGCTCGCTGCTCTACACCCAGCTCTCGCCCGAAGAGGCACAGGCGCTCGCCGCCGAGACGCTCAAGTCCTGCGAGGATGGCGAACTGTTCATGCAGTTCGTCGCCAGCGAGGCGTTCGGCTTCGATGACGGCCGCCTCAAGACCGCCGACTATTCGCGCGACGCGGGCTTCGGCCTGCGCGGCGTCTCGGGCGAGATGACCGGCTTCGCCCATGCCAACGAGATTTCCGCCGCCGCCATCCGCCGCGCCGGTGAAACGCTGCGCCTGCTCGATCCCGCCACCGGCATCCGCCCGGCCGCCCCGCAGCGCACCAACGCCAAGCTTTACACCGACGTCTCCCCGCTCGACCTCGTGCCCTTCGCCGAGAAGGTACGCCTGCTGGAGATGATCGACGCCGCCGCCCGCGCCCGCGACCCGCGCGTGGCGCAAGTCAGCGCCAGCCTGTCGGGCTCGTGGTCGGTGGTCGAGATCGTCCGCCCGGACGGCTACATAGCGACCGACGTGCGCCCGCTGGTGCGCCTCAACGTCTCGATCGTGGCGGAAAGCAACGGGCGGCGCGAAACCGGCTCGTTCGGCATGGGCGGCCGCTTCCTCTACGACGACCTGTTCAAGCCCGAGAACTGGAATGAGGGCATCGACACCGCCCTCGCCACCGCGCTGGTGAACCTCGAAAGCATCGACGCCCCCGCCGGTGAGTTCCCCGTGCTGCTCGGCCCCGGCTGGCCCGGCGTGATCCTGCACGAGGCGATCGGCCACGGCCTCGAAGGCGACTTCAACCGCAAGGGCACCTCGGCCTTCTCCGGCCGCATCGGCGAGCGGGTGGCCGCACCCGGCGTCACCATCGTCGACGACGGCTCGATCCCGAACCGCCGCGGCTCGCTCACCATCGACGACGAGGGCACCCCGACGCGCGAGACCGTGCTGATCGAGGACGGCATCCTCAAGGGCTACATGCAGGACCGCCTCAACGCCCGCTTGATGGGCGTCGAGCCCACCGGTAACGGCCGCCGCGAGAACTACGCCCATGCCCCGCAGGTGCGCATGACCAACACTTTCATGAAGGCCGGCAACGACAATCCGGAAGAACTGCTCGCTGGCATGAAGAAGGGCATCTTCGCCAAGAACTTCGGCGGCGGCCAGGTCGACATCGTCTCCGGCAAGTTCGTGTTCTCCTGCACCGAGGCCTACATGGTCGAGAACGGCAAGCTGGGCGCTCCGATCAAGGGCGCGACGCTGATCGGCGACGGCCCCTCGGTGCTCACCAAGGTCAAGGGCATCGGCAACGACCTCGAACTCGACCGCGGCGTCGGCGTGTGCGGCAAGGGCGGCCAGAGCGTGCCCGCCGGTGTCGGACAGCCCACCCTGCTGATCGAGGGACTGACGGTGGGCGGAACCGCCTGAGCCGAAGTATAGTCGGCGGGGCTTCGACATGCTCAGCCTGAGCGGGTTTAGAGGATACACTACTCCCGCTCACCCTGAGCCTGTCGAAGGGCGCAAACAGTCAGCCCAAGTTCAGACGAATCGTGCTACACACAAGATCAACGCGGGGTGCGTTAACTGAGGAAGAAGGCCATGAAGACGCTTGCGATCTGCGCGACACTCGCTGTCGCTTCGCTGCTCGCCATGCCTGCCGCCGAGGCCCGCACCAAGCTGACCGGTGAGCAACAGCTCGCCAAGATGCTGGACGGGCGCGAAGCCGGCAAGCCGGTGAGTTGCATCCCCTATTCGCAGACCCAGAACACGACCGTGATCGACAAGACCGCGATCGTCTACCGGGTCGGCAGTACACTTTATGTCAACCGGCCGACCAATGTGGATCGGCTGGACGATGACGATGTCATGGTGACCAGACTGTACACCTCGCAGCTGTGCCGCCTCGACACCGTGCAACTGCATGACCGCAATGCCAATTTCATGTGGAATGGCTTCGTCGGCCTGCAGGATTTCGTCCCTTATAAGAAGGTCGCATCGGCCAACTGAGCCTGAGCGGTCGCACGAAGAAGGCGGTCGGGGATTTCCCCGACCGTTTTCTTCGTTTTTGCTGCATCGCAGCGACTATCCGAACGGGTTAGCCACTCCGATACGGTTGTCCTGCCGCGCCAAGTCTGAAAACCTCCTCATGTACCGAGATCAATTCGATCTCGTCACCGTGGAGGATTCGGGCCGTGCAGGACCCCACCCACCCGCAGGCCCTGACGCCTCTCAAGCGCGCGGCCGTCTACGCAAGCGTCATCCTGACCCTCGTGGGCATAGTCGATGCCTTGCACAATATCCCTGTGGTATCCGGCTGCGCCTTCTACGGCGACTGCGAGAGGGAATCCTTCCGCGATCCTCCCGGTAAACTCGGCAAGGACGTCCCGTGAGCGGCGAGGTGCCGGCGCTGGTCGTCTACGATGGCGAGTGCATCTTCTGCCAGAACTACGTGCGCATGCTCAGGCTGCGCGACAGCGTCGGCCCCGTCGAACTCGTCGATGCGCGCAGCGACGACCCGCGCGTGGCCGCGATCGCGGCGCAAGGCTTCGACCTCGACCACGGCATGGTCTTCTCCTACCGCGAACGGATTTACCACGGCTCCGACGCTGTGCATGCGCTGGCGCTGCTGGCGTCGCCCTCCAGCCTGTTCAACCGCATGAATGCCCTGCTTTTTTCCCGCCCCGCCATTGCCCGGCTCAGCTATCCCTGGCTGAAGGCGGGGCGAAGGGCGACCCTGTGGCTGCGCGCGCGCAAGCGCATCGCACAGTCCCCTGCCGCCGGGGACTGACCGGCACCTAACGACACCGAGGGGTAACTTATGTCGTCAGCACCAGGCACTTCGCTTTTCCGCCCGGTCGCGTGGCGCAGCCTATCGCAGGGCGCAGCAACGCCCACATTCGACGGCCTGACCGCGGTGGCGCCGTGCTGGGGCGTCGCGGCACTGTTCAGCATCGTCGGCGATCCCTGGGGCCTGACCGGGCGCGAAGGCGCGCTCTACATGCTGCTGGCGTGGTCGGTCGTGGCCACCAGCGTGATGACGATCCTGTTCCCGCGCAAGACTTACGCCTTCGTCGCCCTCGCCGCCTGCACAGTCCTGCTCTACGCACTGCGTCTGCCCGTCGCATCCAACAACAAGACGATCACCACGATGTTCGACTTGTGCATCCTGCTCAGCGGTACAGTGCTGGCCGCGCAGGGGAAACTGACCCGCGAGCGCCTTTACGAGTCCCTGCGCACCCCGGCGCGACTGATCCTCGCGACGATGTACTTCTACGGGATCTTCCATAAGATAAATACCGACTTCCTCGATCCCACCGTCAGTTGCGCGGTCGGCCTCTACAAGCCGCTGGCCGAGCCGTTCGGGCTGGAGGACAACCTCGTCGGCCGTTACCTTGCGATCTGGTCGACGTTCGTGATCGAGGGTATCGCCATCGTCGCGCTGTTCTGGAAGCGGTGGTTCGCGATCGGCCTGACCAGCGCGCTGGTGTTCCACTATATCATTCCGATCTCGGCCTACAGCTGGTACATGGACTTCTCCAGCCTCGTCTTCGCGCTCTACATGCTGACGATGCCGCGCGAGGCCAGCGCGAAGATCTACGAGATCACCTGCCGTCATGTCGTGGAGCCGCTGCGCAGCCTGTTCGGCCGCATCGGCATTCTGGCGCCGATAGCCGCGCTTCTGGCGATCGCCACGCTGGTCGTGCTGCTGCTGGCGCTCGCGAACCCGGGCCGCCCCGCGCTCATGCTGCTGCACTCGATCTTCATCCTGACCTGGGCAGTGGTCGGCGGCGTGGCGATGACCGCGATGATCTACGCAGCGATGCTGTACCTGCCCTATCGCGGAGGAACCGCCGGTCGCAGTCCTTATGCTGCATGGAACTGGATCGTCCCGGTACTCTACTTCGTCAGTTGCCTGTCACCCTACCTCGGGCTCAAGACCGAAAGTTCGATCAACATGTTCAGCAACCTGCACACAGAAGGCGGCACCACCAACCACCTGCTGTTCTCGCGCCCGCCCTATCTGTTCGACTACCAGCGGGACGTGGTGCAGGTCGTCGCCTCGTCAAGCCCCTCGCTCACCCGCACGGCGAAAGAGGGCCGGATGAACGTGCTGTTCTCGATCGAGGAATTCCTGCGCCGTCATCCCGACCAGTGGGTAACCTATGTTCACGACGGCCAGTTGATCGAGCAGGCGACGGCCGCCAGCCTGACGCTGGAATCCGCGACCTGGCTTGAACGCAAGCTGCTCATCTTCAAGCAGGTCGACCCCAACCGGCCCAAGGTCTGCACGCACTAGGACCGGTCAGGAAGCCGACCCCCAGCCGATCGGACCGGGCTTGCCGCTTACTCCCACTCGATTATTTCCTAACATCCTAACCGATTGATTTTTAGGGAAAAAATATTTCTCGCCCAAAACTATACCGTCAGCGACACCGACAAAGAACAGCGCTTTTGAAATCATTGGACTTTTTGGCCATATGCCAAATTCAATGGTTTCGCCATCTATCGCCGACGACGAAATTGCAGGGTCCAAACTGCTCGTCCCCAGCGTCATTCGCCGTTTCTACGCCAGGTTACTCTGGCCGGCATTCGCGCCTCTCTGGGCTATACCGTCATAGGCATTTTTTGCCAATCGGGCGACGGACCAATCGGCTCAGTTCCCTATAGAGAAATTGTAATCTTCGCGCTACACATCCCTCCAGTCTGTAGTGCGAAGGTAGCAAATGCCGACACCCCATAATCCGCCCGCCGCGGTGAGGCGCGCGCTGCGCAAGCTTGGCGCGGACATCCATGATGCCCGTCGCCGTCGTCGGCTGCCGATGTCAGTTGTGGCCGAGCGAGCCTTCACGTCGCGTTCGACGCTCCAAAAGATCGAGGCGGGCGATACCAATGTCAGCATCGGTATCTATGCCGGCGTCCTTCAGGCGCTCGGTCTCCTGGAAGGATTGAGCCAGATCGCCGATATCGGCAACGACAGCGTCGGTCAGGCATTGGCCAGCGCCGATTTGCCGAAGCACGCCCACCCGAAGCGGCCGACCGGAGCGTCGCGCGATGGCTGATTTCGAGGTTCATCTCGACCTTCATGGCCACACGCGCCCAATCGGGTTGGCGCGGGGCAATCGCGTCCGTGGCGCCGAGACCATCATGTTCGAATATGATCGCGGCTGGCTTGAGGACCCGGATCGCTTCTCGCTTGAGCCGGCTCTGGCCCTGACGCGCGGGGCATTCGCGCCACCCGCTGGTCTGGCGACCTTCGGCTCTATCGGCGATTCCGCGCCCGACACCTGGGGACGCCGCCTCATGCAACGCTCGGAGCGGCGCAGCGCCGAGCGCGATGGCCGCCCCGTGCGCAGTCTGGCCGAAAGCGACTATCTGCTCGGCGTCGCCGACGAGACCCGACTTGGCGCGCTTCGCTTCCGTTGGGTCGGCGAAGAACAATTCCAAGCGCCGATCCGCGCCGCCGTGCCCGCCCTGATCGAACTCGGCCGACTGCTTCAGATCACCGAACGCATTCTGCGCGATGAGGAAACCGACGAAGACCTCCAGCTCATCTTTGCGCCCGGCTCGTCACTTGGCGGAGCGCGGCCCAAGGCCTCGGTCGTGGACCAGCACGGTCATCTCTCCATCGCCAAGTTTCCCAAAGAGACCGACGACTACAGCATGGAGACATGGGAGGAGATCGCCCTACGACTGGCGGGCCAAGCCGGCATCGCCACGCCGCTTCACGAACTGATCGATGTCGCCGGCAAGAAGGTCATGCTGTCGCGGCGCTTCGATCGAGAGGGTGCGGTCCGCATTCCCTTCCTGTCGGCGATGGCGATGATGGGAGCCAAGGATGGCGAGCGCGGCAGTTATCCGGAGATCGTCGACGCCCTGGCCGAGCATGGCGCGCAGGGGAAGACCGATGCCCACGCCCTTTATCGCCGTGTCGTCTTCAATGTGCTGATCTCAAATGTCGACGATCATCTGCGCAATCACGGCTTCCTCTGGCTGGGTAAGGCCGGATGGTCACTGTCCCCAGCGTATGACCTCAATCCCGTGCCGACCGATATCAAAGCGCGAGTGCTGACGACCAACATCGATCTCGATGAGGGCACCTGCTCGCTCGACCTTCTGGAAGAGGCCTCGGAGTTCTTCGCCCTCACGTTGGCGCAGGCTCGCACGGTCATCAAGGACGTGGCGACCGTGACCTCAACTTGGCGCGAAACTGCAAAGGCGGTCGGCGCGAGACCGGCTGAGATAAACCGCATGGCCAGCGCCTTCGAGCATGACGACCTCAAGCGGGCGCTGGCCCTATGACGAGAACCTTCCTTCACAGCTTCGATCCACCGTCGGCCAGCCCCGTCAACGCCGCTACAGTCGACCTGGACGTGGCGGATATCGAGGACGCCGGCATTCGCGAGGTGCTTCAGACGCCGGGCGCCGCCTATGGCGCGTGGTCCAACCTCATCCGCTGGGTTGGCGACCATCTCGCCATGCAGGATGGCGAATGCAAAGATCAGCTTCACGATATCGCGCACATTGACGGCTGTGGCTGGAGCGCCGCGATCCTTCACTTTTCCCACACATCATACGGAGATCGTCCGGCGTGATCTCCGTCAGCAGCCTGTTTCGGAATGTCGGCAGAATGTCGCGCTCGTAGATGGAGCGCCGCATAGCCCGCGTGCTGTCCGCCATGCGCGATTCCTGGAACCACTTTTCGCCGAACTCGCCGAACCGCTTCGCCTCCTTCAGTCGACGCTTGTCTTGTTGCTTCTCTTGAGCAGGCGACCGCCCCTCAGAAATGGCCCGCTTCGCGTCGATTAGCTTCTCGCGAGCCCTGGCTAGCGAAAGGGCGTCGGGACCATATCGACCGAGCGTCAGCGTCTCGCGCCGTCCGTTGAGCCGGTAGTCGCAGCGGAATACGATGGTCCCTGACGGCTGGACCACGACTTACATACCGTCACGATCGCTCACCTTGTACAATTTTTTCTGTTATTTCAGTGCCTTAATAGAAGTGTTGGTAAGCATGAGAGCCTCCAAATCTGTCCAAACAACAGCAGAGAGGCGCCAATTATACCGTCAGGCCAAAACAGGCGTCGCTGGAAGCGATTTTATCTCGTAATTTCAAATATTTATGGCCAAAAACTATACCGTCAGCAGCTCTCTTAGCCCTGACGGTATAGGTAAACCCCTAACCGAACAAGTTCCCCCATACCGTCCGCTATACCGTCAAATCGGAGCATTGCCCCTCGATAGACGACGATAGATGATGATATTTTTATCGTTTTTTCTCATACGGTTAGATCGCAACATGGCGTGCAATCGGATACCGCCAGAGGGGTAAAAATCATTCCCACTCGATTGTTTAATCTCATTATAACCCTTTGAACGTATTGGGAAATTAGGCGATGGCGACGGGCAAAAGCCGACGCAGGGGCCGTCAAAAAGTTACGCTCTTAATTTCAAAAGGAAAATGACCGGTAAAAAATATTTGCGATTTCGCCATCTATCGACATCAATCGCCCGATGATCACCTATGCGGCGGTCCGCAACGCACTCGCCGCCACCTCAAGAAGTACCGTCACTCAAACTCTATCAAGTTTGGTCAAGCAGCGCCATTGATCGCTACCGGATCCTCGCGAACGCTCCCGCCTTCCTGCTTGCCTAACTCTGCATCCAAACGTGATTGCGGTGATACGCCAGATAAGGCCGGTGCTCGTCCCGTAGCGCCAACCGCAGCGTCTTTCCTATCCCGAGCGCTTGGTGAGCAGCGATCTCCAACTGAGGCGAGGTCAAAACCAAACCGTCGTCATCAAATGTCACCAGCCCGGCATCGAATGCAGCGTCCCATAGAGCGGACAGCAGAAGTCCGTTATGCACGTCGAGTCGCTGCGCGTCGGTCGTGCAATCGGACCATGGGATCATGTGCGAGGCCCTCAGCAGCGCAGGACTCGAAATTCCACTCAACGGGCAGGTTCCGTTCCAGTATTCCATCAGGGCATCGCGAAAGATATTCTGTCCGATCCTGAATTTTTGCGCGCGCTCGCCTTCAGTCTCGCCGATCCCCGCGACGGCCCTTTCGTATTTCTCAAGGGGAAAGTTGGGCAAGCTAACTGACAGGCGGTACACCGCTTGGACCCCGGCATGCAGCTCATCGCGCGTGGCAAACATGAAGGCCGCTGCGTGACCTTTGGCCCAAGGTGCCGCAGATTGAGCGTCCAGCGCTCGAGCCACTCCCGGCAGCATCAGGGACAGAAAGAATGGACCGGAGCCGCTTGCGGCGGCCAGTCCGATCTCCCCTGGCGCACTGGCTGACCGGAAAAAGACCCATCCACCGGCCTCTTCAGGACCGATGCGGTATCCATGTTCGTTCGCGGCGTCGCGCAACTCAGAGAGAAGCACGAATGGATAAGCCGCAAGACGGCCCTCAGTGGTGGTCATAAATCGACCCCGAGCAAGCGCTCCGCCGGCGGGTCGCCATGCAATTTTAGCTGCAGGTACGGACGTTCCCTGAACTCGGTTGGAGGCGCCGTTGTTGTCGTTACGATGTACTGAAACAGCGGCTTTCCGCCGACGCGTTCCAAATCTTGAACGATATCGAAGAGCCGGCCGTAAATTGACAGCCCAAGGTCGGCCTCACGTGGGCTGTCGTGAAGCAGAAATGACGGCACACGCGTCGCGCCTTCGATACTCACGCACATCGCAGCAAGGTCGAAGGCCAGAACCTTGAGAGAGTCGATCGCGGCTGTCCTGCGGTCGCCCCCCATGTCTACCGAAAGATCAAGCCCATTCCCGCTAAGGGTGATCCGACCCTTTGCATCGTGGCCGACCAGCCGTCGAACGATCGGGTCGAACTTCTCGCTTATGCGTCCAAAAACGCGGGCCTGTTTGTCACGAAAGGCGCCAAGCCGCTCTCTCTCGGTCTCAAGTTTTGTACCCAATTCGCGCAAGCGCTTGATACCCGCCTCCTGCATTTCGAAGAGTTCGGCAAGGCGCTCAACGTCGTCTTGGAGCCTGCGGGCAGCGTACCAAGAGGACTCTCGCGCATCGCGGGCTTTCTCGATGTTCGTGACGTGATCGACCGATCGGTCGAAGTGCTGCTTGGCCAGAGCAATCTGGGGCAAGAGCTGCGTCTGCTCTTGCCGCAAGTCTTCCACTCGCTTCGCTTGGGCGTCGTGATCAGCCTGTCGTTGATTCCAACGCTGCCGACAGGCGTCGACATCAGGAATTTTGTGCGAGAGCTTGCAGCCTTCTGCCAAGGCTCGGTCGATAGGGACCTCGCATATCGGGCAGATCGGGCTTTCAGCCTCGACTTTCGAATAGGAAAGACCGGGTAATTCCCCGCGTATCATCGCCAATGTGCGTTCTTCAGCGGGAATTAGCGCTCCAATTCGGATACGGTCGCCTTCAAGGCGCGCCCATTCATTTCTCGCAGCCTCTCGTTGCTCGCGTGCTGCGGCGAGTTCAGCGTCGCCGCCAGTCGGAATCTTGCTTGCCAACGCCAAGCGCGCGCTGGCGGACCTGCGCATGACGTCGATCAGCAATGGCATCTCTGGAAGCGACTGACCGTCAAGGTCGAGACCCGTAACGAGCCGAGTTTGCGTGCGTTCGATTTCCCACCGGCGATGGCCAATCTCTTGATCCCGAACTCGGCGCTCCTCGCTGAGGCCATTGACTTCGCCACGCGTGGCTTGTTCCTCAGGCGTGATCGCCATCAGAAACGACCGGAGCGCCTCAAGCCTTGGTCCCTTCTCCTGCCCGCTCGCGGGCATAGGCGAATCGGAGTCCGAGGTCGGCGACCGCCAGTCAAGGACATCGTCAAATCGACACTCTTGGTCCCGCGTGAGCCAGGCGAGCGCGACCGGCCAAACGGAGCCGTTCGCTTGCGGGCGAACCAATCGGGCAAGTGCCGTGGTGATTATTTGCTGATCGACGGCCTCTACGAACGGCTCCATTCCCGTTGAAGCGCCCTCGCCAGCGGCGATCTCATCGAGATTTCCGTCCGGCACAGCCATGTGTCTTCGACGGAGGCCGAGAGGGCGTACGATCGCCCAACAGATACCGTCTAGTATGACCTCGGCACCCACGATGCCATTCAGGAATGCTGTACCGATCCGATCACGCTGCGGCTCCGTGGCGAAACGGTCTTCACCAAGACAATAGCGGATAAGCCGGCAGAAAAGCGTCTTGCCACTACCATGACCAACAGCACTTGTTTGACCTACCGAGGCAGCATCGTCTGCTCCGTCGGGTGACCAGACAATGTTTAGGCCGGGACGAAGTTCGATATCCCGCACCTTCTCCCCACCGGGCTCTTTCCATATGACAAGGCGTCGAACCCAAAGCCGCGGCCCTTCCAACCCTTCAGCAGGAGTTACCGTCAGAAGCTGCGGGTCTAGAAGGTCAGGCTGCTGCGGCATGGGTCACCCACTGCTGTACGTCGGCGGGCAGCGAATTTATCGCCGCGTCTAAGTTGACGTTTTTCAATGCCTCCACCACAAACGCCGCGCGGCCGTCGGGCCAACCTGCGGTATAAACCGCCTCCAATCCCGCCCCTGGAGCCCAGGTCCCGCTTTGTAGATTTTCTATGAGCCGACCATTAGCGCGGTGATTCTGAACAGCGACGCCCCAAGCCGCATTATTGCGCGTTGCGAACGCGACAATGTTGTTCGTTAACGGTTCCGCTTCCTGGCCAACGCGCCGACGCCACTCTGTTGCCTGATCTACTGGAAGCAGTGCAACTAGCAGCCGCGGCTCCAAAATTAGGGCAGTCGCAAGACGTACGTCCCGGATCGGCACTGCGCGATCCAACGTCTTGAGGACAGCGGTGAGGACCGCACCGACATCGCCCGGCTGTGTTTGCGACGGCCGAGCCAGTGCACCATCTGGAAAGATCGTAGGAACTGACTGAGGCGTGCGAACTTCAATGGGAGGGGTTGCAAGCCGCGACGTTGAAAGCTGATCAAAAGCCGCGAGCACGAGCCGACGAGTGCGGTATTCTCCGAACCGCGCCTCCTCTCTTGATTTGAGTACACGGAATGTTTCGGAGGGGTAGCCGGCCCCCTTTGTGTCCGAAGGATCGAGCACATAACGAAGCTCGTCCCGACCCAATCCAAATTTCAACGCATAAAAAGCTTCGAGTTCTGCACGCAAGGATGCGCGGCGCCCCTCGTCCCAAGCGAAAGGAGCCCCGGAATAACCAAGGTCTTCTGCCCACAGACGCATCAGTTCGCTGGTATAGGTTAGCTCCAACATATGTTGGACGATGAAGCGGTAGTCGTCGCGCGAAAATATGGATGGCGGAAGAACAGGCATCTGCTTGAGATAGAAATAGGTTAGCGATGTTCCGCTAAGCTTCTGCCTCGCAACGTAGTCGAAACATAGCGAGCTCAGTTGACCCACAAAGGCGGCCCCGCCTTGTGCATCAGATCTGAGGTAGGCAAGCGGAAGCTTGTGATTGGTTCCGACCTTTGGGAATACGCAGGCAATTACGGTGCGTTCATTGGTCGCGTTCGTAATGTCCCGCCAACCCACGAGCCAACGGGGTTGCTTGCGGCGCACCAAAGCAATTGCAAGATCTAAGGGGTTGCGTGGCCCGCTTGCCAGGAACTGGATGTCGTCGTTCGTCAGCGGTGTCTCGCGTTGAGCATCCTGGCCGTTCGCCCGCGTTCGAGGATCCAAGAGGAAACGGTCGGGTGATGTTCCAAGCACCGAGCGCCAAGCGTGCTCGGCTCCCAAAATTCTAATCAGTTCGCTCTCGCGTAGAGCTACTTCCTCAATCGCGTAATAGCCAACCAGCCATTCAGCGAGCGCTTTCAATGCATGCTCGGCTTTGCCTTCACGAATCCACCGCTTAAGGGGCGGAGGAACTCGAGCAGCGCGCAAGCTCACCTCATCAGCGGGCACCCAGTATCGTGGTGTCGGCTCATAAGAAGGGTCTGACAGCGTTGCAGGATCGGCCTGCGGAATCTCACGAAAGTCGGCGTCGTCCTTTTCTGCAGCGTCCTTGAAGTCGCCATATCGATGATTGAAGTGGTGGATCATCTTCGCTTCGTAAAGCGGCACACGGCGTTCCTCGCCGTCTTTCCCCTCGCGAATCCAGTCACGCCCCGCCCGCGACCAGCCCTCCGCTATCAGTGCCCGCTCCGCCCGGAACAGACTGGAATCTCCAGACATATGGAACATCGTTTGGAACGAGATGCCCCACGGGTTCACCTCACCGCCCTGCGAAGCCTCTCGCTCCTCGATGAGAACAGGCGTCTTCCCGTAGACCTTCGCCGTCAGGTCCGCGTCCGCGCGCGAACGGAAAAGTGGCGATGTTTTCGTGTTTGGGTTGATCCGGGCTATGTCATCCGCTGAAAGCACATAGCGGCGTTCTGCGTCGTCCAACTGTGCAGGGTCTGTAAGCATGCAGGCAAATCGAGAGCTGCTCGACTTGCCGATCGACAGGAGGCAGAAGCGGACACGGAAATATACACTTGGAAAGATGCGTTCGCGATTTTCAAAGTCGATCAGTTGCACGAGACGCTTTCTGGCGACAAGATCGCCAAAGAAAGCTGAGGTTGACAAGTCCGTAGCAATGCCCGTGGGCACAATAATACCCGCCCGGCCCTCCGGCTTAGTAAGGCGCGCAAAGTGTTCTGAAAATAGAGCGTACGTATTGACATCCCCGCGACCCGTGAGCGGGTACCGACCGGAGGAACGGGCAAATTCACTCGCGGCCTCGGCTGTGCGCTTGGCGAACTGGAACTCCTGCCACAATCGGCCATCCACACTTTCAGGGTGAGCCTTCTCAAGCTGCTTAATCAGCTTTTCACGCTCGGCTTTATTTGCGGCATTTGCGATCGCTGGGGAGCGAGAGGCGAAGAATTCCAGTTCCTGAAGTTTGATCCGCTCCCATGGCGGATTACCGATGACGACGTCAAAGCCGCCAGACTCAAAGATTCGCGGAAATTCGATATGCCAATGGAAAGCAGCTACTGCGCGGGAGGTTGCCTCCGCGCCTTCCGTCAAGTGTGCTGCGACCTCCCGACCAGCGGCGGCTTTCCACACATGCTCTGTAAGCGGCAGATCATCATATCCCAGAGCATTGGCAGGCTTGGGCGCAAAAAAAGCCGCAGTGTAGAGGTACGCGGAAACATATAAGTCGCTCGCGGATTTGAGATGCCGCCATTCGTCCGAAGCGCGCATCTCGGTGAAAGTGCGGCTTTTTGCCTCCACCTCGCCCAAATTGTCTTGGGGCAGCTCATTGATCAAACTATCTGCGCGCGACAAGCTCTTTGGCGGTCGCAACTCAGATAAGAGGCCTGTTGCTCCCTTACCGTCGCGCTGTTGCTTGTTGTACCTGCCGTAAGCTTTGGCAATTTCCTTATCGTCACCTGTAAGCGGCTTGTAAGCCTCGTCGGGGATACCGTTCTTCAACATATCGACATCGAAGACGCCAATCAGGCTGTCCCCGCAGCGGATGTTGCTATCTAAGAATGTAAGCGGTTTTCCTGGATCTACAGTCTCGATCCATAGCGCCACCTTCGCGAGTTCAACGGCCATCGGATTCCGATCGACGCCGTAAATACAATGACTGACGACATCGCGCATCGCGGCTGGATAGTCCGGCGCCTCGCTGTCACGCAGCAATGCGACCCGGCTTGCTATTCTCCGCGCAGAGCCAAGGAGGAAATGACCGGATCCGCAGGCTGGATCGATTACGGAGAGTTTCAGCATGGCATCAACGCCAGCTTCGGCTTCGGCCCGGGCGAGTACCGGATCGAGGGTACTATCCAGCAGAGTCTGAACCAGGCTATCTGGCGTATAGTAGCTACCGCTGGTTTTACGCTCATTGCCGCGTGTCTCATCGCCCTCAGCGAAAGCGAAGCGTCGACCACTGTCCTCGCGAATTGGGACAAGTGCGAGAAGGCCCTCGTAAACTGAGCCCAGCTCTTCCGTCGCCATGTCACGCCAGTTGATCCGGACGCGACGACCGTCCTCGATCAGCCAACTCAAATGAAACACGGCGCGCAAGAATGCTCTGTTCGGCAGCTTCGCGCTATCCAGATTTGGCGTCTTCCCGAAAGCGAACAGACCACCGAGCGCCGGTAACCCTAAGAGATCTTCACCACGGGCTAAACCTCGAAAGACGATCTTTGCCCCTTCCCATGCGTCATGATGATGGTCGTGCGCAGATCGGCGGGCCGAGCGTTCTCGCATATGCCCGAAGCCGTAAGCTGAGGCATAGAGCCCGCGTGATGCGGCCGATGTACCTGGCCCATGAAGCAACTCGCGGTCCTCTGCGACGGCGAGAAACATCAGCTTGTAGACGATGCGCAGAAGTTGCTCGAACCATCCGGCGACGCCGAGGCGATCTTCATCCAACTCTTTTCGAAGGTCTGGATTCGCGTCTAGGAACCCCTGTCCTAGGGCCAGAAGGGCCTCTCGAACGTTGACCCCGAGCTTTTCGCGCGCCGCCGTTCCGGCCCGAAGTCCGGCTTCGCGCCAGCGCTCAAGCGCGCAATCGGCCGCCGCAGCATTTTGCCCGCCGAAACGCGTTGCGTGGATAAGCAGCCACGTCGCAGTGAAATCCGCAAACATCTCCTCGCGGAAGATCACCCCCAAATCTGCTTCAATATAGGCTGGACGGGTGAAACTGGCGTTATCTCGCATGAGACGGAGACGGTCACCCGCGAACACCAGGCCCCATAGGAACTCGGGGTTTGCGTTCAGCCAGTCTTGCAGCAACACGCTCGGCGATCGTCTCGGGATAGTGCCGCCATGATCGTCGCCAAGGTGCGGAAGCGCTTTGGTGAACGCATCCGCTTCAGGCAGAGGTGCAGCCACAACGACGGGCACCCTGCCGCCCTTTGCCTCAAGGGTGATACGATAAGTATGACCATCCTGCTGGCGCAGACTCGGGCCCTGCAGGCCTTCGAACCCGAACGCCTCCTCGAGCAGGCTCTTAACAAAGGCGGTAGTCTGAAGCTCGGTCGGCGCTTCTAACCCAGTATACGCCTGCCAATGCGCTTGGCCGATCCTGAAATAGCGCGTGATCTCGTCGCGCAGATTCGTCCCTTTGGGGCAGCCGTATTCCGCGGCTGCTTTCTGGTCTGGAGCAGTTGCGGCGATCACCGCAACCTGATCGGGAGAGATCAATCCTCCCTCGATCGAGACGGCAGTAAGCCCGATATTGGCGGAGCGCTTAAGATGCCGGGCCATCACTCGCCCTCCGGAAGGAGGACATAGAGACCTATGACATCCGCTGGCAAAACGGGAACCACCTCGACCGTCGCCCCACCGCGCGCCGCTTCCGTCAGCCGAAGGTGGTCGGCGGAGAGTGCCGCTCCGCGTTCGGCTGCGAAGGCCTCAATCGCGGATTGGTAACCGACTAGTCGTTCGTGAGCTCTCTGGAGCTGACGCGCAGCGGCGAGTTCATCAAGATTTCCGGCCGCCTCTGCCTCGAGAAGCTCAAGGGCAGAATGTCCTTCGAGAATCGGCGCCGGAGCCACTCCGCCAAACGCGATCCCTGTCGCTTCTTCGGCCAGCAGCAGGCGGTTTGTACGGCCGCTAGTGATGAGCTTGAAACGAAGGCGCAACAGCATCAGTGTTGTCATCTGGGCGACGGCACGGGTGCGCCAGGCGCCACACCGGCCAAGGGGGCGGAATGCTGCCCCCTCCGGATCCAGTGCTCCCTCCGCCAAGCTTTCTGCCAAACTTGCAACCAGGGGATGGGCACGCCCGAGGTGCGTCACACCCGGCGCCGGATCATCCTCAAAGCCAACCCTTCGCGTCCCACGCAGACCACGCGCTTCCACGCGCTCCATAATGGCATCAGGCATCGCATCCAGATGCACCAAATAATGCCGTCCGGCCTTTTCCAGCGGCGCACCCGCGCGCTTCAAAGCGCGTTCCGTAAAGCGGGCGACTTCGGTCGGGCCGCCGTTTAGCGCGCGCATCTGCCGCCATTCCGGCAGCACCTCATCGGGCTTCAACGCACCTTGCGCATAGCGTGCGCGGCTTGCTTTCGCATTTTCCTCGGCGTCGCGCCATTTGCTATCGAGCCGTTCACTTGAAAGGCCGAAATCGAAGGCCATCTGCTCTCGATGTCCGCCAGCCCGTAGCATAAGCGCTTGCATCAGCGCGGAGGTCACGCCTTCACTGTCTTCGGGCATCGGCACCGAAATGCCTGTCGCCTTACGAATAGCGTCCGCTTTTCGCAGGATGACCTGCAGGACTGCGCCATCAATCGCGCTGTTGTCGCCAAAGATCGTCACCGAGCGGACGACCGGCGAACGCTGACCAAATCGGTCGACGCGCCCCTCGCGCTGCTGATGTCGGGTCGGATTCCAGCTAAGATCGTAATGAACGACGGCATCGAACAGCGCTTGCAGATTGATCCCCTCGGACAGGCAGTCGGTCGCGACGAGGATTCGACTCTCGGAATCCTCGAGCTGATCGATGCGAGTTCGTCGCTCTTCAGGCGGCAGGCGTCCTGTCACGACTGCCACGTCAGCCTTTGGCCAAGCACGCTTGATCTCTTCGCCCAGCGCCTCCGCCGTTGCGATGAACCGGCAGAAGATGACCGGCTTGGCTCCTTCCTGAAGCAGCCCTTTCAGAACCTTTAGGAGCCGCGCCACCTTAGGATCCTCGCCGCGACGGCGATCAAGGGACTCTGCAATCGCGATCAGCTCGGCGAGTTCACCGCGCTCTTCGGCGCTGGCGCTAGCCGTGCCAGGCTCCACATCGCCTTGGTCGAGCAGGCCTTCATCTTCGTCGAACACGACGGGCTGGATCGTCTCTTCATCCGCCACCCCGGCCAAGCGATTGCGCAGCGCGTTTGTCGCGGCTGCCGGCGAGGAGCCGATGCACCGCATGAGCGCGAGCGTCCCCCAGAAAGCAAGCCGTCGGCTGCGCTGGTCGGCGCCGGCGCGCTGGGTAACAGCCAGGCAGTAGTCCAGGGCACGATCATGGAACGCGCGAAATTCGCCGCTGAGACTGAAGGGCTCATCCTTCACCTGGTGAACAGGGAAGGTTCGCTTTTCGTGCCAGCCGGACTCCGTGATGTCGGGTCGGCGTCGCTGGACATAATGCTGGGCAAGGCGGCGAGCATATCGCGTGCGCGCATTCTCATCGCCTTGGGGACCTCCCGCGAAGTCCGGGCTAATGAGGCCCAGCAGACGATCGAACGCCGCTTCATCACCACTGTGCGGCGTTGCCGTCAGCAACAGCATGTGGCGTTCCTCATCAGAGGCGAGGCGTTCGAGAAGCTCGAAACGCTGATGTCTGCCGCGATCTCCGCCGATGCAGGCATGCGCTTCATCAACGATCACAAGGGACGGGCACGCCCGTGCAAATTCGTCGCGGCGGCTGTCAGCCTTGATATAGTCGAGGCTGACGACAGTGTGCGGATAGGCTTCAAATAGGCTTTGAGCCGCAGGAAGACCACGCTCCAGGCTGCGCGCCCTGGCCGAGGTCACCGCCACGGCGTCAATGTCGAACTTCTCTGCAAGCTCACTCACCCATTGCTCGACGAGATGGGGCGGACACAGCACTGAGAAGCGGTCGATCAGGCCACGGTCGAGCATCTCGCGAATGATCAATCCCGCCTCGATCGTCTTGCCGATCCCCACATCGTCGGCGATCAGCAACCGCACCACCGGCAGCTTCAAAGCCATCATCAGCGGCACGAGCTGATAGGCGCGCGGCTCCACGCCGAGATGTGCAGCGCTCCGGAACGGGCCGGCGCCTCGGCGAAGCGACAGACGCAGCGCATCCGCCAGCAATCGCGCACCGTCCTGGGTGTCTCGCCGCTCAGGTGTTGGTGGAGCAAATCGCGCAGGCCTGACGGGATTGACTTCAAGCGCGAGCGCAATCCGTTGCGCATCGGCTTCTGAACCTGACAAGGGCCGCACATTGAGGATGTCGTCATCCGGAGACGGAAGGACGACCCATTCGCGTCCTCGCGCCTCGACAAGATCCCCCGGTGAAAATCTGACCGCTTCCACTACGCCGCCCCCAACAACTCAACCAAATCCCTCGGCGCGGCTTCGCCAGGCACCTCGGGAAGCTCGACGATATCCACCCCCAAGTCGGCGCATGCCGCAGCCAGCCTGTCCGGTACACGACCTGACACCGCGAGCACCTGAAAGCTTGGCCAATAAAGCTCGTATAAAGTGCCGTCGACCTTGCGCGGGGATGGCGCTGGCAATCCCCACCGGCCTATCGCACCAAGCCAGCCGCTCGCGGCCTCCACCGGCTCTGCCTGCACGACCTCAGGCTCTGCAAGCTGGCAGAGAAAGGCCGTGACCTCCGCGTCTCGACGATCGATCAGATTATGGTCGGGCTGGTTGAAGTAGGAGAGCAGGCAGCGGTAACAGCCAGCGACACAAGCATCCGACCGCTCCTTTAGCCCAGTCCCGTCCGGCGCGAAATCATAGTGCATGAGATCCAGCGCCTGACGGGCGATCTCCGCCGTTCGGCGCGGATCGGAGACAAGGCGGTTCAGAACACCTGCTCCCCCCTCGGTCGCCTCGTAAAGCAGGATTGCCTTGCGGTCCTCGCGCGCAGGCAACGGCTCGCCCAAGAGCTCGCCTTCTTCAAGCTCGGCAACAATCTGGATGCCTCGCAGAAGAGCGTGCTGCAGGGTTGCCATTTGCCGCTCGTCAAAATTTGCAAGCGGCCGTACCAGCAGCGCGTTCTTATGGTCCTCGACGATCGGCACGATCCGCTGCGACTTCGGGACCGTGACATCCATGTCATCATCATCCCCGCCGTTGAGCGTATCCTTTACCCATCGGCCTGACGTCGGATCGATGCAGAACCCATTTATCGACTTGGACTTCCGACGGCGAAGTCCCTTGTTGACGCGCGATAGCTTCGCGCGCGCGCCATAATCGAGAAACAGCAACGGCCCTGCTTCCGAACGCAAGGTGAGCGTGCGGATATCGGGAACGCCCTTTTCGAATTGCCACTGGAAAACGGTCTGGATCTCAAAGCCGCGCCTTTGCCGGTCTTCATCATTCGCCGTGATCCGAGACGACGGTGCGGTTTCGACATTGTCGATCCGATAGACATTGTCGAGCCGATCCACACCGGCCAACGACGCGCCGCACGCGTGGCATCGCTCGAGCTTGTCATCAGTGTGAGCCGCTCCGCACTCGCCGCATAAGATGAGGCTCGTGGTTGCCAGTTTGCCATCGTCGAGGCGACCGTGCGCCGGCAGCTTCGCACGGACAACCCGGTAGGCGCGCCCCTCGTGATAAATCAGGCTGTTGGGACCGAACTCGGAAATGGCGAGAAAACGCGGCCTTTGCAGCACGGCCGCACGTTTGGTCGCAGGGATGAAAGCATAGAGCGGAAGACGCGGGAAATTATATCCCGGCAGAAAGCCTTCAGTCGCGAGATATCGATATGTGTAAAAATCGGAGCCGTTCGAAGCCTGTCCGCGCTCGAGCATGTCAAGTTCTTCAGTCGCCCGGAAATGACGGCGCGCAGCCTCTTTGCGTTCGCCCGGTTTGAAGGACGTCTTCTGCTGAATTTGATGTGCCTCATCTTGCTCACGGCGTGCGCTTCGGTAGAGCTCCCGCCACCGACTGAAGCTGCTTGCGAAATTCTGCGCAGCTTCCCGGTTGGTTTCATCAACGAAGGCATCGATATCGGCCAGCCACGGAGCGTCGGCTAACTCGACCGCACTGACAGTCTGATCAAGAAGGCGGCGCATCGTCGGCTTTGCGGCTCCGCTTGCGGCAAGCTTTTCGAACGCCGCTTGGATTGGATCGGAGATCGGCATCTCCGGTGTTGCCATGTTCAAGTTTTCAGGGATGGCTGGCTTCAGCGGCACCACGGCAGCCGCCAGCCATTCGGCATGGAGGTGGCTCCGCAGCAGATCTCGATTGGCAAGATCGAGGGCTGGCGGCTTCACCACGCCCGCGACAAGCCCCTGCCGATTATTGAAGTAATATTGGTCGTGGGGGGACTGCGCAGCGCAATAGGTCACGACCAGCGCTGCTTGACCACTGCGGCCAGCACGGCCGGCTCGCTGCACATAATTTGCCGGTGTTGGCGGTGCGTTCCGAAGAAAGACAGCGTTCAGCGCGCTGATATCAACACCGAGCTCCATCGTGGGAGAGCAGAACAGCGCCGGGAGGAAACTCGCGGGTTCGCCTTCCTGGCGCATTTCGTCCCGGTTCTGGGCGATCCTTTCGATATCTGACTTCCCGAACCGGAACCGATCTTCACGCCAAGCACGAACTTTCTGGTCGACCTGGGCGGTATGCTCCCGAGCCTCGAAGGCGAAAGGCAGGTTGCCCTCCTGCGCTAGCATCTCCGCAACATCCTCGTAGAGCGCCCGGAAAAAGGGATTTTCGCGTTTCCCATCGGCCCTCTTGGTCGCCGGAAAGAGGCGCAAGGCGGTCGATGACAGGCGCCACGCAGGAGCTTCTCCGCCAGTGACGACCCGCCGGACGACCTGGTGGTTTTCGGCCGCACGCAGGAGCGTGGCGATAACGTCGTCATACTCTTTGACCGGGAGCTGCTCCCCCCACAGATCCTTGCTGCGCAGCGCCTTACCCAACGCCGTCCGCCAGCCTGCTCGTACAATCAGTACATCTTCCGCCGCGCTGATCTCCGCCTTGCTCGGCGGATCGAGCATCAGGAATCCGGCCTGCCGCAGTTCCTGTTCTTCGTTCTGATCGATCAGCCAGGGATCGCGCAGGTGATTTCTGGAGGTCTCGGCGACCTGCAATATCCGCTGGCGATCCAACGCTTCGGTGGCGATCGCAAGGCCACGACGCATATAGTCGAAAAGCAGCGTGAAGAGCCGGGCCCGCAATTGGGGCGTGCTGGCCGCCAGTCGCGGATTGTCGGAAAACTCCTCGTCATCGCTTGCGAGTTCACTCAGTCCCGGAAACCGCACCTCCACGAGGCCGGCTTCTTCGAGATTGGGATTTGTGAAGCGCCAACCCTTCCGGAGATCCGCCCAAACACGATGTGCCAAGATCGACGTTAGCACTTCCTCAGCGGCCTGCCGGTTGTGGAATCCCTTTACGCGCGGGTCGGCCATCCAATCGGAGAGCCGCTCAGACTCCTCCAAATCGAAGCCAAGCGCCTTGCGAACAGCCTCCCCGAACCGAACGTCGGCGAGGCCCTTTTCGCCTGCGTCCCGCACGGCACGTAAGATACCGCCACGAAGCAAGCTGACGAAAATGAAGTCATTGAAATGCCCTGCCTGCAGGGCCGCATCCTGGCGATTGTCTGTGAAGCCCAGGAGTTTCCGTGTGCTTTCCTCAAGCGTGCCGTCCGCCTCCATCCACGCCAGGATGGTCGAGACGATGAGCGTAGTCGCCGAACTACGGCCTTCAGCCGACAGCCCCGCTAGCTTGTTGATGTCACGAGCCTGTTGGGGCGGCTGATGGCGGCAATGGGGGCAGAAGCGATATTTGCCGCCGAAGAACCATGTCGGCACTCCATCGTCGCCGAGCGACCCATCAGGCTTCACGAAAAGGAGTTGCCCTTCATGCTTGCCGCGATGTCCTCCTTTAAGGCGTTCCTGGCCTGCCGGCGTGGTTTCCTGCCAATCGTCCGGATAGTCAGCGACGGCGCCACCGAACTGAAAGTCGGCATTGACCGCGGGAATTAGGAAGCCGGTTCGCGAGCCGTCTGGTTCTGCGTCTTCACTCGCCGGCTCGTCGATGGCCCGCGCAAGAACCCGGATACCATCGAGCGCATTTTCAATGCGGACGCTATGGTGTTCTTGGCCACATTCTCGGCAAAAGAAGACCGGATATAAGCGCGCATTCGGATCGGAGGGATGGAAGACCTGCCCCTCCAACACGACACGCCGGCCGCTGGCAGATTCGATCGTTGCGTAGGCATGCCCGGCGCCGGAAATAAAGCGATGAAGCTTAAATGCCAGAAATGCACGGTCGCTGACGCCGCCGCGAAGATCTTCGCGGCGGCCCATCAAAGACAGCATCCCGGCAAGAGCGCTCCTGCATTCCTCTGGGGGGATCTTCGTCTGGGCTGCTAGTTTGGAGGTCGCGTCGCTCATCGTCATCGGGGGGCGACGACGCAGTTTTTCGCCTTCAGCGAGTCCAATCTCGGTCTCGATCCAGCAGGCAAGCGGATTGCTGTACAACTCCTTGTCGCTGAGGCCGGTGGGAATTGGCGCTCGGACGGCATCTACCAGTGATGCTCCTAGACTCGTACTATTGATACGGGGATCCGTCGCCCGGGCAAGATTTTCGTCGATGATCGAGGCCGGGCTCAGTTCTTCCCCGAAAATGAGCTTGCCGACACGAGCAACGGCACTTGCTCGCTCGATCTCATCCTGCGCGCTCGACATCGTCGCCGAGGTGCCGATGCAGAGCAGCTTGCCCTCTTTGACGAGGCGGTCCTTGACGCGCCGCACCAGCATCGCAACGTCTGCGCCCTGTCGGCCGCGATAGGTGTGCAATTCGTCAAGCACCAGGAAATCCAAGCCGTCTGCATTGGCGATGACAGCGCGATCGAGCTCGTCCTGACGCGTCATGAGCAGTTCGAGCATCATGAAGTTCGTGAGCAAGATATCGGGCTTGGCCTTGGCAATGGCCTGTCGCTCCGCATCGCTTTCCTGGCCTGTGTAGCGACCAAAGGTCGGGCGTAATTCCTCTTCGACCCCCGAGCCGCCGATGAACTTTTCAAGCTCTTCAAGTTGGCTGTTGGCCAACGCGTTCATGGGATAAATGATGATCGCGCGCGTCCGCTGCGCCTCGCCTGCGCGCCGCGCGCGCACGACTGCATCCACGATCGGCAGGAAGAAGCAGAGCGATTTTCCGGACCCTGTACCGGTTGTGACGATGAAACTCTCACCATTGCGCGCTTTCGCGACAGCACGCTCCTGGTGGCGGTGAAGCTTGATCGGCGCCCGGTCAGGACCGCTGGCGAATATCTTGCTGAGGGTCGGATCCAACACACCCTTAGCGACAAGCTGATCAATAGAATGACCGGCCTCGAAATGCGGATTGATAGTAATGAGGGGCTCTGGCCAAAAACGCTGTTCATTATATGCAGCATCGACCTGAGCGCGAATTTCCGGCGCATGGATCTCCGAAAAGGAGCGCGCGAACGATTCGTATCGCTCTATCAACGCCTGATCGAGATCGAATATATCCACGACGCCCCCCTTCAGTTATCTCCAAAAGAGATATCCGAATTACAACTTTGAACCATTATTATTTGAAGAGCGCGCTTGTATAGCGTGCGGTATTAGAAAATCAGCCAAGCTGGTCACGACATCTTCCAAGCTTCCTGGATTAGCGGAAACATCCCTGACAAAGGCGTTCCACTGTCGCTGTTTTTGTTCATCGTTGGCGAAAGCCGGCGTTAGCGCATCGGGCAAATCGACAGGGATCGCTGTTTCGCGCCGGGCGAATGTTGCAGCGATTGCGCGAGCGAGCCTGTCGCCGGAGAAATCGAACGACTTGCTGAGGATCCAGATGTCGTAAAAATCCTTCATGCGACTGTTCGCCCGCCCGAGCGCGACCATCGCCTGAAACTTCTCAGCAATAACAGTTTCACGCGCGTAGGCACGCAGACGCGGTGCGGGAAACGCCAACATGGAGGGATAGTCGAGCATCTCTGCGCCTGGTTCCATCGCATCACCGAAGCCGATGTCGATCGTCAGACTGATCCTGGCACCGCCGATCGAGGCGGTTGTCCGCAGCCTCAGCCCGCCATACTCGAGCTCTTCGCGAATGCGGTCGACGCGAAGAGCTTCGACGTCAAATTCCACACCATCATCGTCGTTGAGGGCCAGGATGTCCCGAAATGTCGCGAGCATCGCCTCGGGTTCAGGATCGCCAAACCCCAACAGATCGAGGTCACGCGTGCCGCGATATGGATCCTCAAACCAACTCATCATCAGCATCGCGCCTTTTAGAACGAAGCGGTCCGCATGCGGTGATTGGCTGAGCCGGAAGAGGAGTCGTTCGAGCGCAAAGCGCGTTAGGACAAGATCAAAGCTCTGACCGCTCGCCTTGGCGACCTGCAGGAGGCGGGCGCGCACCGAAGCGCCGATATTCTTGAGCTCCTTAGCCATTGGCGGGGGGGGGGGCGCGGG
>NZ_ALVC01000010.1:0-4612 GCF_000293195.2 Sphingomonas sp. LH128 | reverse complement strand
TTACTTCATATCCACCAAAACCCACGCCTCCCTGCGGGCTTCAGCGCTTTTCACAGACGACGAGATAATCCGGATGCGCAAATGCTGCAATGCAAAACGGTGCTTAAAATCCCGGTTTGACTAATTGTTTTTCAGATTCTCGAATATCAACAAATCTATAAGACGAAGCGGTGCGTCCTGGCGTTGAAGAGCAGCGGCGCTTGTAATTCCTCAGTCCGGCAAACGTAGGAGCATGCTCGATCATCCACGCCTCATCTCGCTTACCCAATGCGGCTTGGGCCATGCGTTGTCAGGTATGTTATGCTGCCACCAATCCATCCTCAAAATTGAACTGGTTTCGTTTGCAGACCGCTGGCTAGCCTTTTGCGTCGCCGGAGATTGACGAGCAGTTTTTCATTTGGTTCCTTTTCATGGATCTTAATGTGCTCGTGGACACCTGCTCTCAATGAAGGCTCTCGTACTGTCAGGCAGTTGAGACACCGCCCACAGCTGCAAATACGTTCGGCGCCTCGAATCATAAGCAGTATGCAATTGATTAGCGTGGGTGTGCCGCGCCTTCTTCAGGTAGTGCCGGCCGACCGCTTAGTGTCCATTCGGTGGGACACCTTCGATGCATTGACCACATCGATCAGCTCCGCATCCAGGCGTGCGAGTATATGATCCTTGGCCCAACGCTTTTCTGCCCGCTGACGGCCGTTTTCCCCATAGTGCGCTGCGACAGCTGGATTATCGAGCAGCGACTCGATCCCTTCCGCAAAAGCCTTCGCAGAACCGGGTTGGGTAATGATCCCGCAATCGACGATCTCTTCGGCTAAACCAGTGCCAGGTTCGGCAGTGGCCACGACAGGCCGACCCGATGCGAGCATATTCGTCAGTTTTGAAGGCAAGACCAAATCGGCTGCACCTGCGAGTTGCGGCATAAGATGTACCGTCGCCAGACCCAGCAGCTCGTTGAGGCGCTCGCGATCCTGAAGGTCATGAAACTGGATATTGGTAAGATCGCTGGCCAATTCTTCAAGCGCAGCGCGGTTCGGGCCCTGACCGCAGATTATGAAGGTCAGGTCGTTACGATGACGTAGCAGGCGCGCGGCATCAAGCACGATGTCTATACCTTGCTTGTTTGCGATATTGCCGGAATAGAGTGCTACGTGAGGCGTCGTAACCCCCCATTGCGCTCTGTAAGGCGACTGTTCCTGATACGGGGTGATCGCCGCGATATCGGCCCAATTGCGCAATTCATGAATGCGAGAGCGGGGCACACCCTTCTCGGCCAGTTTGGCGCACATCTGAGGCGAGATTGAACTGACATGATCGAACAGGCCGATAACGCGTTGTTCGAACCATCGCCCCAGCTTGGCAACCCCCCCACCGTCGCCAACGAGACCCGTCGCAAGTGCCGCCTCCATTTCGAAGTCCTGAATGTGGAGCCAGCATTGGGCACCGCTCAATCGGGACACCAGCCAGGCGACAGGAGCACTAATAAGCGAAGGGGCAACCGTGAAAACCAAGTCTGGCCGCTTGCGCCCCAGCGCCGCAGCCAACATCGTAGGCATTGCTGTCGCCAAAAACGACACGTGGTGAATCAACCGACGCATGCCGCTTGGTTTGGCAGGCACGTAGATAGGACAGCGGGTAATATCGACGCCGCCCTCCACCGATCGCTGCCAGCCTTTACCGGAATAGGCGGCATGGACTTTCCAAGCAGGATAGTAGGGGACTGCGACGACCGCGCGTGTTTCGTGACCGGCTCTCACCCAAGCTTTGGTCATGTCTCCGCTGTAGAGACCAATGCCAATTTCCTCAGGAGCGTAATTCAGTCCAAGAAACAGGATCCGCATCAGGCCATGGCCGACTTGTTTTCAAGAAACCAATCGTAAGCGGATTGAATTCCTTCGAAAAGTCCGATTGATGGACGCCACCCCATCGAACGCAGTTTGTCGGCACTCATGAGCTTTCGCGGCGTCCCATCCGGTTTGGTCTCGTCTTTGATGATCTTGCCATCAAAGCCGATTGCCTTCATCACCATCTCGGTCAACTCGAGGATCGTCACATCTTCACCGGAACCGATGTTAACATGCTCGTGCCCTGAATAATTCTTCAGCAGCATGATACAGGCATCTGCCAGATCATCGACGTGCAGAAACTCCCTTCGCGGCGATCCGGTTCCCCAGATTTCTATCGAGGAGGCGCCGACTCGCTTTGCCTCATGCGCCTTGCGGATGAGGGCGGGCATGACGTGACTGGATGTAAGATCGAAATTGTCTCCGGGGCCGTAAAGATTGGTGGGCATCGCCGAAATGTAGTCCAAGCCATATTCCTTGCGGTAGGCTTGGCATAGCTTGATCCCTGCAATCTTGGCGATTGCATACCACTCATTCGTGGGCTCGAGCGGACCTGTCAGCAGGGCGCCTTCAGTGATGGGTTGTTCCGCGAACTTGGGGTAGATGCACGATGATCCAAGGAACAGCAGCTTTTCGACACCAACCTGCCGCGAGCTTTCGATGACGTTGGCCTCGATCATCAGGTTATCGTAGAGAAACTGCCCCGGATAAGTGTCGTTCGCAAGAATCCCGCCAACTTTCGCGGCGGCAACTAAGACGGCATCCGGACGACTGGCATTTATCCAGTCCCGGACGGCGGATTGCTCGCGCAAATCCACGCGTGTCGACGGGACGATGACTTCACATTTCTCGGCAGCAAGGCGGCGGACAAGAGCTGACCCGACCATACCCTTGTGTCCCGCAACGTAAACTTTCTTGCCGGCAAGATCGTAGGTCGGTCCGCTCATGATTCTCTTCCAATATGTTGCAGCGCAATAAGGACTACCGCTTAGTGCGCCGTTAGGCAATTGCAGGAATGAATTCTAACCATTCGGGCACAGCAGCGGCAACGTCGAACCGGCCTCGGATTCAGTCTCCATGCCGCACGTCGACGGGTTCAGCCGCTCTAAGTCAGTCGGATCCAAACAGGTCGCGCGTGAAGACCTTGTCTTTCACATCGTCTATGTCAGCGGTCATGCGGTTGGCGATTATGACGTCGCACTCTTGTTTGAAGGCCGCAAGATCGCGCAGAATTTTGGAGCCGTAAAACTCATCGGCCTGCATGGAGGGTTCATAGATAACTACTTCGATCCCTTTCGCCTTGATGCGTTTCATGATCCCTTGGATCGAGGACTGCCGGAAATTGTCAGACCCCGCCTTCATGACGAGCCGGAAGACGCCAACCTTTCTAGGTTTCTTCGCGATTATCTGGTCGGCGAGAAAGTCCTTGCGAGTACGGTTAGCATCCACGATCGCTCGGATCAGGTTTTGCGGAACGTCCGAATAGTTCGCAAGCAACTGCTTGGTGTCCTTCGGCAAGCAATACCCGCCATAACCAAAGCTGGGATTGTTGTAATGCGCCCCAATCCTGGGATCGAGGCCGATTCCGCTGATAATCTGGCGCGTATCCATGCCCCCCGCGATGGCGTAGCTGTCCAGTTCGTTGAAAAATGCTACGCGCATTGCGAGATAGGTGTTGGCAAACAGCTTTATCGCTTCCGCTTCGCGGGCGTCGGTAAACAGCACTTCAATATCGGTCTTGACGGCGCCGTTGCGCAGCAGGTCTGCGAAGATGCGGGCGCGCTCGGATCGTTCGCCGACGATGATGCGCGAGGGGTGCAGATTGTCATAGAGCGCGCGGCCCTCTCGCAGGAATTCGGGGCTGAAGATGACCTGTTCAGTCCCAAGGCGTTCACGGGTCTCATCGACGAATCCAACAGGGACAGTAGATTTGACGACAATAGTGGCCTCAGGATTGATCGCAGTCGCGGCCTGGATTACGGCTTCCACTGAAGAGGTGTCGAACTTATTCGTTTCGGGGTCATAATTAGTAGGGGTGGCAACGATCACATACAGCGCGCCGTTCAAGGCGCTCTCGGCATCCAGTGTCGCGACGAGATCAAGTTCCCGCGTGGCGAGAAAATCTTCCAGTTCGGCGTCAACAATTGGGGATTTTCGTGCATTAAGCAAGTTAACGCGATCTACCATGAGATCCACTGCCACAACTTGGTTATGCTGGGCGAGTAGAGCTGCATTCGAGAGGCCGACGTAGCCTAGACCAAAAACTGCAATCTTCATTATGGGGAGTGCCTCGTGCAGCATAATTCACGCAATTTTTTAGATGGACGGTTTTCCGGAGAATACGGCCATAGATACACACCAGATCCCTCGTCTGCCTAAAAACTCACTGGGTCTATTCCGCATTGCAGCACTATCCGTCAACGCCTTTGTCTCTGAGTACCAATGCGGTTCCTTCCTCTTCGGAAGGCGTCGGATGGTGGAGGGCTCGGCGTTTCTTTGCGCGAGCGTAGCAAAGCGCGCAGCCATTCCTAGTGGTATGAGCGCAACGGATGAGTCCCGCCGAATGATGCTCAAAGGCGCAGATTTTCGCCGTTCCTCAGGGAACCAACCGACTGAATTTGACCACTAGTTGGCAAGGTCTGACAGAAGAGTCCTGAAGTGGATTCCCGAAGTTTGCCGGTTGTGCGATGAGGGTGGATGCGCAGCGGTATCTCAATCAGCCTTTCCCCATGCGACCGAGACCGGCTCGATCGGATCATCAAGGACCGCAA
>NZ_ALVC01000009.1:0-34605 GCF_000293195.2 Sphingomonas sp. LH128 | reverse complement strand
CACGCCCGAGGCGATCACGATCCGCACGGCGGCTGGCAGGCCGGGCGTGTCCAGCAGTTCTGCCAGCAGCACCGTGGCGCACTGGTCGTCTGCGCATCCGATCGCGGGGTTGAACCAGGGCTGCAGCGATGCGTCCGCGCCGACGGTCACAGCACCTCCGATGCGATGCCACGCCAAGAGCCAGGATTCGGCCAGCAACGGCGGGGCCGGGGGGTGGGAAACCCCGCCGTTGCTGACACTCCCGCCCGGGGGGACGGCGGGAATTCTGAAAGGCTGGAAGGTCATGCCGCTTCCGCCTTGATGTTCGGCGAGACTACGCAGATCAGGTCTTTGCGGTGCTCTGTGATGAAATCGGCAATAGCCTTCCATCGACGCTGGCCAGCGAAGTTCAGTATCTGCTGGAGCCGTCGCTCTTCGCGCTGGACGCGCTCGTCGTCGGTATCGATGACGCCGAAGCAGAGCGAGCGCCCGCCGTCCGGCTTGACGATAAGAGAGATGGGCAGGCCGATAGTGTCGGCCCGCGCCAGCCAAGCGGGCGGGTCGAAATTGATGTGCCCGGTTGCGATGAGGCACGCGCCGAGGTCGCATTCACTGAGATCGATATACGCCTTGCGGAAGAATTCATCCGAGACGAGGCTGTCCGTGTCGATATTAAGAAGGTCCGGATCGAAGAAACTGCCCGTCGCTACCGGGCGGCCGTCAAAGCCTGCGGTGTGACCGGTGTGCCAGAGCAGATTGACATAGGCCTTCACCAGAAAGTCGCCCGGCGTGGCGCAGGGAATGGCAAAGACCACCTTCACCGCACTGAACACGACATCATGAAGACGTATCTCTTCGGAGTTCGTAGCGCGCTGCGACAGGTCTTGCTCGCCCTGCGCTATCCATGCATCCCGAAAAGCGTGGAATGCTGCGAACATCGGTCGCGACGGCTGCGGGCGCGCTGCATCGGTGAGGTCTCGCTCAATGGCTGACGCATGGTCCCGCCATTCCGGAGTATGGTCGAGCAGCTCCTCCAGTTTGAGCAGGATCTCCCGGCCGTTGTACGCGGGCGTCGCAACATAGTCCCAAAGCGCTTGCTGGAGGTGCTCGGCGGCGTCCTTGATAGACTCTTCGTCGGACGGATGCTCCGGGTGATTGATGTGGGCGTCCTCCCAATCGACCCGGGCGTTAGCGGCATCGAACGTCTGCTTGGCTGCCATCAGAGGCTGATTCATCATCATGCGCATGGTCAGGCATCCTTTCCGGCTGCGGGGTGGCGCGAGGCGAGCGCGGCGGCCATGACAGCAAGGTCGTTGCTGTGATCGTCACCCGGCTCGGCGGCGATGCCGAGAAGCTGGCGGGCCTCTTTGCAGAGCGCTTCTGTGAAGCCGTTCATGTCTCGATCGCAGTCGAAGCAGATCAGGAACTTGACTGCCCAGTCCGCCAATGATGGCGCAGGCAGGTTCAGCAGGACCGTTTCGGCATCGCAGCGAGCGTCCAGAAGACGCTCGAGTTCGGCGGTGATGGGATCATTTTTGCCGCCGTCCTTGCTTGGCTCGTAAAGCCGGCGCTCGAAATCGTCCTCCACCAGAACAGCGGCGTGCAGGGCGCGTCGTGCAGCTTCCCAATCGTCTGGAATCTGTGAGTAGAGTTCGGCCAGCAGTAACTCCGCCAGCCGGATCTCAGCCCTGTCCTGTTCATCGCTTTCGGTGATGACCAGGCGGTCGCTATCCATTGCGAGCCCTCGATGATCGAAGTGCAATTGATAGATGACCTTGGCGATGACCTCGGGCAGGCCTCTGGCCTTGTGAGACTTGATGTTGAGGAAGAGTTCTTCGTCACGCCCGTCGGGGCCATTGATGACCGCATCACGGTACGAATTGATGTGCGTGGTCAGATCATAGCCGACACCGGCAGGAAGTGCCGGAAGCTCGTAACAGACGGGCGCGATGTCGTCCTGCGGGTGAACCGTGAACTGGAAAGTCATGACTGGCGTGCCTCCTGTGCGCATTCAGTGGCGAAGGCGGACAGGGCCATCAGCGTGCAAGTCGCGCGGAGAGCCTTGGCCATGTGGGTGTTCCGAACCGCTGGCTCCTCGTCGCGCTGCTCTTCAAGCAGGTTGGCGACGACGAGGAGTATCGCGTGCGCTTCTCCCAGCAGGTCGCTGGCGAGATCTCCGGGCGTGGCGGCAAAGGGCGTCGTTTCGTCGAACGTGAATGTGGCGAGCGTCTGGAACGCTTCGATCTTGTGGGCCATCGTCACGCCTCCCCGTCCAGCGAGCCGCATTCGTCGCATGGCGTCAGGCGCGTCTCCGTCGCTGCCGAGCACGTGGCGCACTCTCGGTCAGCGACGGGCGTGGTGAGGGCGTTGTAGCGGGCGCGACGGCGCTCTGCTTCCGCAAGCGTTACCTTCGCGGGCGTGCGGCCGAGTTCGATTGCGAAGTGAACACCGAGCCACTGGAGATCAAAGCGATGGACCTGCCCCCAGCTTTCGTCGGTGAAGTGCGCGCACTTGCTGTCGAGGCGGGTTCGCTCGCAGCGGCCCCAATCGAACCAAGGCTCAATCTTCTTGAGGCCGCGCTTAATGGCGGCGAAAATGTCGGCCTTGGTCGGCACGAAGACGGCGCGCTTCGACAGCCCCTCGACGTCATCGAGAAGGTGTTTGAAATAGCCGGTCGCCAAGACGGTGCCCGTCTTGTCCACGATCCGCATCTTCTCAGCGAGGATCGCCAGATCGGCGGCGCGAACACCGACAAGGTCATCGAGTGCCGCCCCGGCGCGGTCGAACGCCGCGTCCTGCTCGGCTTCCGGCAACTGGCTGACATCAGCTTCTTCGGCGTCGTAATATTCGCTCAGCTTGTTGCGCCAATCCTGACGCATCAGGGCTACGTGGCGGGCGACGGGAGATACAGCTGGCGCCCCAAGGTTGGGGGCAAAGTTCGTGATCGTTTCGACCTGGCCCATATGGCCCTCCTGCGATGTTGTGCGGAGGGTCAGCGGCCTTGCGGCGATCGTCTCCGATGCCGCTAAGAATTCCGATTTTCGGAACTAGGTCAAGCGAAATTATGAAAATCAGAACATTTGAAGACCCGCAGTGACCCGGCCTATGACGCGAAAGTCACCAGATCCCACGGAAAAAGGCGAATGCTCGGGGTTGTCGGATACAGGTTCAAAGCGCGCGGGATCGGAACGATAACGTTTGATGGTGGCTTCGCCATCGGGGTTGAGGAGCACGTACAGCTTCCCCACGTACAGTTCTGTCTGCTCCGTATCGATGATAGCGGTGGAGCCTTCCGGCAGGACGAGGTTCATGCTGTCGCCCACAACATCCAGTGCGAACTGGCCTTCTGCCTCAGACGGCATCCATACCTGACGGCGTGTAACCTCAATAGCTTCCAGCCAGTTTCCTGCTCCAGCCATGCCGATCAGCGGCAGTTCTCTGCCGCGCGCATTGTTTGCGACCCCCAGAAGTTCCTGGAGGATAACGGCCTCGTTGAACTTCAGGCTGCGTTCGCCTTTGAACAGGTTCGACACTGCGGACGGGGGGAGGTTCATTTTCGAAGCAATGACGCGCTGGGGAATACCGGCTTCTTTTACGGCTTCGAGCAGGTCCCGGGTGGGGGTGTCGGCGGGCATTTACGATCTCCTGAATTGCCTCTTACCGGCATATCGCGATGGCGGGTTTGCGTATAATGTGAAAATCGTAACTTTTGTGTTGCAGTTTCAGTATGAAAATCGGAAAAAGCGGCATGTTGGCTGTCCAAACGCTTTTTTCCGAGCGCAAGCGCGTAAGCGCCATCGCGCATGAAATGCGCACGCCCATTCCCACCGTGTGGTCATGGAAGAAGAAGGGCGAGATTCCGCCTTGGCGTCGCGCCTCGGTACTTGCGGCCGTCAACCGGCTGGGAATTGATGTCCCGGCCGAGACGCTCGCCTATCTCGCCGCAGGGCAGTGACCGTGACAGGGGGGCGGTTGTCGGATAGCGAGTTTCGGGAACTCGTTGACCGTGCGCGCGAGCGCCATTCGATCTCGGACATCATCGGGCGTCATACAAGCCTCAAGCGCCGGGGCGCTCGGGAAATGGTCGGGCTCTGTCCGTTTCATAGCGAGCGTTCGCCCAGCTTCGAGGTCAACGACACCAAGGGCACCTATCACTGCTGGGGTTGTGGTGCGGCCGGGGACTCCATCAAGTTCCTCACCGATTACGAAGGCATGACTTTCCGACAGGCCGTCGAGACACTCAGTGGAAATGAGTTCCCGGTGATCTCCGACGAGGAGCGGGTCCGGCGCAAGGCGGAGGATGCTCGGGTAATGGCCGAGCGGATCGCCTACGCGCGATCGATCTGGGCGAGGACGGTGCCAGCGACACATGACACTCCCGCCGGGATCTACGCGGCGATACGCGGCATCATCCATCCGCTTCCGCCGACGGTTCGGTTCGTCATGGCACCCCGGTGGATCAATCCTGAAACCGGCGAGGCCGGGCGGGACCATCCCGCAATGGCCTGCGCGCTGCAGGATGTGACGGGCGCTGTCGTCGGAGTGCAGTGCGTGTTCCTCCAAGACGGCGGGCGTCGCAAGTACGAGCGCGTTCGTGACGACGGCACGAAGGCGAAGGCCAAGCTCTCCTTCGGGCAGATCGTAGGCTCGGCGCTACGTCTTGGGCCGGTGCGCCCACACCTCATCAACTGCGAAGGCCCGGAGGACGGGCTGACGCTCGCCCAGCGCATGCCCGAGCAATCGGTATGGGTGACGTGCGGGACCGCGATGCTTTCGCGCGTCGAGTATCCTGCAGAAGTGCGCTCCGTCTGCTTCGCGGGCGACAACAATGCGGCCGGGCGGCTGGCGGTCAGTCAGGCACGCGAGGCCGTGCTCGCGAAAGGGTTGATCCCGTCCGAGGTCTTTCCGCCGGAGGACTTCAAGGATTGGAACGACGAGTGGCGGGGTATCCGCGCATGACGTTCGAAGGTGACTTCCGTGATTTTGACCCGCCCAGCGAGGTCCGGGGAGAACCGATTGAGTTCAAGCCCACCGTCGGTGATCCGGAGGAATATCCGCTGCATGCTCTGCCGCCCCGGCTGGCCGATTGCATTCAAGGTCTGGTCGACATTGTGCAGATACCGACGTCCATCGCTGCGCAGGCCGTGCTGGGGGCCTGCGCCATTGTCGCGCAAACCCGGATCGAGATCGAAATGCCCACGGGTGAGGTGATCCCGTCATCCCTGTTCCTCTTCACCGTGGCCGCCAGCGGCGACCGCAAGTCCAGCTGCGACAAGCGCGCCCTCGGGCCGATCTACCGGCGCGAGAAGGAACTTCGGGACGGGTTCGAAGAGAAGCAGCAACATTTCTCGATCGAAAAGGCCGCTCACGATGCCGCTGTAAGCGCGGCCAAACGGGGCAAGAAGAGCCGGTTCCAGATTCAGGAAGACCTTGAGGCCTGCGGGACCGCTCCGACCCCGCCAGCGCTGCCGATGCTGCTGGTCGAGGAACCAACGATCGAGGGCATCGTGAAACTGCTCGACGAAGCGTATCCGTCCATCGGCCTGTTCTCTGACGAGGGCGCTCAGTTCCTCGGCGGCTACAGCATGCAGGATGAGCAGCAGGCCAAGACCGGGGCAATGCTCTCCCAGCTGTGGGACGGGAAGCCGATCAAGCGCGTGCGCGGCGGCGACGTGACGAAGATCCTCGATGGCCGGCGCATGTCGCTGCACCTGATGGTTCAACCCGGCGTGGCAACCAAGCTCTTCGCGAACAAGGCGCTACGCGATCAGGGAATGATGAGCCGCATGCTCATCACATTCCCGAAGAGCCTCAAGGGCCAGCGGTTGTGGAAGGACGCAACGCAGAAGTCGCAAGACGATCTCGCTGCGTACCAGTCGCGGTTGAGCAGCCTGCTGCAAGGCGCATTTTCCCGCATGAACCCGGAGACGCGGGAGCTCGAGTTCTCGACTGTCCAACTTCAAGACGAGGCGCGCGCGATGTGGATCGCGTTCAGCGACCACCTCGAAAAGCAACAGGGGCCTGACGGCGTTCTGGCCGAGGTCAGCGACCTAGCGTCGAAAATGGCGCAGCACGCGCTGCGGCTGGCCGCTGTCGTTTCCTACTTCGAAGGTGGTGAGCACGTCGTTCGGGACGGGATCTCCGTACCGGCGATGCGCGCTGGGATCGCCCTTGGCCAGTACTATCTTTCCGAGGCCCTGCGGCTCTTCAATGCCGGGTCTGTCGATGAGGATTCCGAGAACGCGCAGACGCTCGTCGAGTTCGTCCGCAAGGAGAGGCTGGCCTGTGTCGGCAAGCGCTGGTTGAGCCAGCATGCCCCCAAGAACGTCCGACCGGCTGTTGTGCTTACGCGAGCGATCCAGTTGCTGCTGGATGCCGGGCATCTGGTTCAGGTGAAGGGTGGCGGGGAGTTCAAGGCACGAAGCACGAAGCACAAAGAGCGCAACGTCTACACCGTCATCTATCCCGAGGACGCGGCATGACCTTTGAACGCTTCGACGCCACCGGCTTCGGCTGGGATGAGCCCCGGGACCGCCCCTCCGTCAATCTGCCGCAGGCTGCGGACCCGCGCATCCAGCAGGTCCACGCCGCTCTCGACGCGCTGGAATGTAGGCGCGCGCCATCAAGTATGCATGAAGAACAGTGGTTCGAATTACTTAAAGATTTGCGTCACGTCGCAAGTAAATGGCTGGACATAGCGCTGGCCTGCGGCTGGACCGTGCTCGACCTGTTCGGCTCGCCTCCGCAGTTGCGGGGGCGTGTCGGCCTGATGGGTGTCGCCGTCCTGCTGAAAAGCCGGGAGATCGAGAGCATCGATCATGACGTCATCGTCATCGGCAACCGGATGGGTCCGCCGAACCGCTTCCTTCGCCATTCGCCAGCGTCCTCGCAGCCCTTCGACCGTCGGGGCGCGGCGCTCATCTGGGACGTCATTTCACAAGGGGATATCCGATGACTGTAGCCGATGTCGCAACTGTAGCAGCGTCAGCGGAAAGCGGCGGAAATCTGCGGGTTTCGGGAAACTGTTGCAACAGTCGTGCGACAGTTTTTGCTACAGTTTCGGAGCGCATCGAAAACGCCTGTAATCGGCCTGAAAAGACCGGTTTTCCGAATCATGCCCAAAAGTCGCAGAGTTCTGCCAGTTTTCACCACCTTTCGACTGAAAAACCCCATTCCCGAATCTACCCGTCGATCCGGGGTGGCCGAGGAGGGAGGGGAGAAAACCCTTTAGGGGGTTTTCCCCCCTCACCGACGCCATCGAGCCTTGGGGGTGCGAGCCGATGATTTCGTTCGAGAGCGAGCCGCCGCTGGGCACCGTTGTGATGCTCGACGATCAGGCGTTCACCCTGACCGCGCTGGTGCCGCATACCCGGCGCGACGGCACGGCAACGACCCTGCTGCGCTGGCGCGCACCGTGTGCCGAGTGCGGGGCCGAATTCGAGTGCACGAGCCCGATGGCGACGTCGGGCCTGACGCGCCGGTGCATCACGCACAGCAAGGCCGGGCGCCCGGTCAGCGGGAAGATGCGGCAGAAGGTTCAAGTTTCGATCATCGAGCCCCGAGGAGATCTCTGATGAATACGCGCATCATCGCGGCTGTCGCCGCTCTCGCGCTCGCTGGCTGCGCGCCGAACCCTGCCGAACTGCGCGGGGCTGTCGAGGACTTCGGGTTCACCGATGTTCGTCTCGGCGATCACGCCTGGTTCGGCTGTTCTCGCGACGACACGTTCAGGCAGAGGTGGACCGGTCGGAACGCGGCTGGGGCGCCGGTATCCGGCGTCGTCTGCGGCGGCTTCGGCAAGGGTTACACCGTTCGGATTACCGGTCGGGCCGGGAGTGCTGGCGAATGAAGATCGCGCTCTACATCGAGGACGGCCGGGAACAGATCGTCCTCACTCCGACAAGTCAGACCGAGAAGGCCCTTCTGGGCAAGTTGCACGACGGTTCACGCGAACTGAGCATTCACGCTGGCTCGTTCTACGCATGCCGTGGCGGTTGGACGCGGCAAGGCGAAACAAGGGATGAGAGCACCATGATCGTGCTCGACGAGAAGTCGGTATCTCCACCGACGCAGGAGACCTGACTATGCGATCGATCAACCCCCGCACGGGCACCGAAATGTCGCCCTTCGAAACCATCGTCTATGACGCGCTTTGCCGCGCCGCCGCCGCCGGTGAGCCGTGCCCGCTCAACCTCGATCTTGAGATGTTGCTGGGTTGCGAGTCCGCGAGCGTACCACCGATGGTGGTGCGCCGTCTTGAGGCTCGCGGGCTCATCGAGGTCATTCGGTTTCAGCGATTCAGGCGGGTAAAGATCTGCGCTACGGGAGAGTGGACCAAGAAGGCTTCGAACCAGCACACGTCGAAATCGCATGTTCCCCGAGGATGCGGGGCAGGATCGCGGCCTAAGGGGACGAAGGTGCCTGTGCGTCGAGGAGCAATCTGATGAAATGGAACTATCGTATCATCGATCACGGCGATCACCTTGCCCTGCATGAGGTCTACTATGACGACGCGGGACAGCCTAGCGCCTTCACGACCGGGCCTGTTACGTTCGTCTGCGATCCTGAGGACGGTGCTCGCGGGCTCATCTGGTCGCTGGAGAAGGCGCTAGTCGGGGCTACGGCGCGGCCTGTGCTCAAGTCGGTCGACGTCGGCGTTAGCACTGTGCTCGATGACGCCCGTGAGATCGCAGCGGTTGATGACGGCCTTGCGCCTGTTGCCGCCTCGCTCGCGCTGGTTGCGGAAACTATGGATGAGGCGGAGGCGCTGGCCGATCGCCACGGTCGGCCGGTCCGGTTCGTCTGGCGTGGCCGTCCCGTCACAATCTATCCGAAGGGCACCAAGCCGGAGGCGCTTGGCTGATGGCCCTTACTGGTAAGATGCAGCGGTTTGCTGAGGAGTACGCGCTCGATCTGGACGGTGCGCAGGCCTATCTGCGCGCCGGGTACAAGACTTCGGCCAGGGTCGCCGAGACCAATGCCGCCAAGCTGCTCGCGCGTGCCGATATTCAGGAGGCTATCGCCGGGGTTCGCCACGGTAGCGGGAAGCGCGGACGCCCCTCTATTTTTTCCGAGGAGATTGCAACGCGCATCTTTGTTGGTCTCGCGAGCGGACGGAGCCTGCGCAACATCTGCCTTGAAGATGACATGCCCGAAAAAGCAACGGTCTTCCGCTGGCTGGCGGATGATCGCTTCGCAGATTTTCGGGACCAATACATGCGTGCGCGAGAAGTGCAGGTTGAAACGCTCGTCGATGAAATGCTCGATATCGCGGACGATGGGTCCAACGACTGGCAGACCCGCGAGCGCGATGACGGCACGGAGGACGAGGTGCTCAACCATGAGCACGTCCAGCGGTCCAAGATCAGGCTCGATACCCGCAAGTGGATCGCGTCTAAGCTGATGCCCAAGAAGTACGGTGAGGCGGCCATGGTCAAACTGGCCGACGCCGACGGTGAAAAGCTGCCGATGGGTGATGTCGAGCGCGCCACCCGCCTTGCTGCGATCTTCGCTGGTATCGAAAGTCGCAAGGGTCAGGATGATGCTGACTGATCCCAGCTACTTCGATGCGCTTTGGGAGGCCGCCACGCCGGAGGAGCGCGAGGAAATCAAGCGCCTCCTGGACAATGACCTGTCCGAACACATTTGGCGCGCGCAGGTAGGCCGCCAGTCAGAGGCAGCGGACAGTCTTGCGTTCATCACAGGGTACGGTGGCGCAGCAGGAGGCGGAAAGTCTGACCTAATCGCGGGCCTGGCGCTGACCGAGCACCAGCGCTCGGCCATCTTCCGTCGCGAGAAGGCACAGACGGATGGCCTGGTCCAACGCCTTACCGAAATTCTCGGCTCAACGAATGGTTACAACAGCCAGAAATCAGCATGGAAGGTGGACGGCCGACTTATCGAGTTCGCTGGCCTCGACAACCCGACGGATCACCAGAAGTGGCAGGGCCGCCCGCACGACTTCAAGGCCTATGACGAGGTCACTGAGCAGCGGGAGGCGCAGGTGCGCTTCACGATGGGCTGGACCCGCTCGAACAATCCCGCCCAGCGCTGCCGCGTCCTGATGACGTTCAACCCGCCGACGACCACAGAGGGGCGCTGGGTGATCGGCTACTTCGCGCCGTGGCTCGATCCGAACCATCCGAACCCGGCCAAGCCCGGCGAACTGCGCTGGTTCACCACGATCAAGGGGCAGGACGTGGAATGCCCGGATGACCGATCGTTCGTCATCTTCAAGGGCGAACCGCTGTACGACTTCGACCCGAGCGAATTCTCACCGGAGAAGGTGATCTCGCCGCGTTCGCGCACGTTCGTGCCGTCTCGCGTCACCGATAACTACTTCTATGTCCGCTCGGGCTACATCCAGACGCTGCAGTCGCTGCCGGAACCGCTGCGTTCGCAGATGCTGGAGGGTGACTTCAATGCGGGCGTCGAGGACGATCCGTGGCAGGTGATCCCGACGACGTGGATCGATCAGGCCATGGACCGTTGGGTCGCGAAGGATGCGCCTGGCCCGATGGACAGCATGGGTGTGGACCCGGCTGCGGGCGGCAAGGACAACATGACGATCTATCGTCGGCACGGAACATGGTTCGCGATGCCCATCCGCATTCCCGGCATCGAGATACCGCAGGAGCGGGCAGGGCCGATCGCGGCGGCCCGGGTGATCGAGAACCGAAAGGATCGTGCCGTCGTCCATGCCGACGTCATTGGCTGGGGCCTTTCGTGCTGCAACTTCCTGACGGTGAACGGCGTGCAGGTCGCGCCCGTGAACTTCGCGAATGGCTCGAACGGCAGGACGACAGACGGGACGCTGGAGTTCTTCAACCTTCGCGCCGAGGTGATTTGGGGTATGCGGGAAGCGCTCGACCCGCAGAACGCCAAGCCGATTGCGCTGCCGCCCGATCCCCGCTTGCGGCGCGACCTCACCAGCTATCGTTGGGAGCTTCGGCCCGGCGGCATCTACATCGAGGCGAAGGAAAAGCAGAAGAAGCGGCTCGGACACTCGCCGGACGATGGCGATGCGTGCTGCCTCGCGAACCTCGCCACTGTGAAGGCAGAGGTGTGGGACGAACTGCACCGATCAGGAGGCTACGACCCCTATGCAGACCTGTGATGCGGATTTTGAAACTTGGCTCCAGTCGCTTTCAGGGCGCGGGTATCCGCGCATCTGGATCGCCAACAACCTGGACGCGCTGCGCAGACGGTACAACGAAAGGCCGGGCGAGCAGATGCCTGAATGCCCGGAGCCTTCGCGTCCGACCTATGATCCGTATCGGGGGCTTTGACTATGCGCGTCGTGCTCAAGCTGGCTGATCCCGATCTCAACGAAAACCCGGCCGTGCGTGAATGGCTCGACAAGATGGCAGCAGTGCTCAACACGCCTGAGATGATCGAGGAGCGCGACAGGCAGTTGGTCGATCTTAACTGCTACGGCATGACCCTGACCGTCGATGGCAAACGCGTCGACCCGGCGGAGATGTTCATGCCTCGTCCGGGCGAGCACGTTCGCTGGCCGCCCGAGGAGAGATAGGGTGCCGCGATACGTCTCGCGCCCGCACGACGCTGCCGCCGATGACTGGTGGGAAGGGCAGCGCCTTGAGCCCGTGCCTGTCGTCGATGTACAAGAGCCGGTGCGCACTGGCCTGCTCGACCCGCACGGCAATGAGATATGGCGCATGCCGCGCCCGATAGGCTTCGGCTGCGATGAGGAGTGGTGACGATGCCAAAGTCGCCGAGCGTTCTGAACCCGGATCGCGTGCCCGCTTTGCCTGAGGCGTTGTCTTCTATCCCTGTCGAGCATCTAGACCGCATCTGTGATGCACTGGAGGTGTTCTTCGAATTCGACGAGGAGGGCGTCGTTGCTGCACTCGATCATTTGATTGACCAGCGGGACAATGCTGGGCGCGATTCAATACTCGATTGACTGCCTGCATCCTTCTGTCGCCCGAGAGGGTATCCAGAAGGAGAAGTATAATGCTCACTGTACTACATCGCGGCCCGGACGGGTCCGAGCGGACGTTCGAAGCGTATCAGGTCACCCGTTTCCAGTCCGAGGGCGAAGTGTGTTGCCCGGCTCGCGGGGAAGTCCGCGCCATCCTCGCTGAAAGCGATCTGCCCGGCGAGGCCATCACGCTCGACATCTCCGGTCCTTTCGGCGCCGTGTTCGTCATGAACCGCCACGGCGCGACGGTCGCACGCTACATGCACGACTGAGCGGCAGCGCCCCGTCCTCACCGGCGGGGCGCCCGCGATTCAACGCGTGACTGAGCGGCTGCATACCGCCTCCTGACCACAGGAGGCATCATGTCCAACGAAGCGGCTATCGAAGGCGAGATCCAGGCGAAAGGGCTGACTGCCCCGCGCCTCACCCCGGCACTGATTGACCACTCGATTGCGAGCGAGCACTACTTCACCGCTTTAGATGGGGTGGATGGCCACTATCGCGGGGGTCATGAAGCGCAGGGTGTTGAGCATGCCACCCAGCTCTCGTTGCTGACCTTCTGTGTGCTCGTTCTCCGGAATGGCTTCACCGTCACCGGAGAAAGCGCGTGCGCCAGCCCGGAAAACTTCGACCCTGAGATTGGGAAAAAGATCGCACGGGCAAACGCTCGCGAGAAGATCTGGGCATTCGAGGGATACTTGCTGCGCGAGAAGCTACATCGTGCTGCCGAGGCCTCTCGCTGATGTGCACCAGCACCCCCGACATCTCGTCTGTCCCTGAGCGGCAGGCGATGAAGCTGCCGGACAACGGCGCGCCCGAGGGCTCGACCGACAACAGCCGCCAGCGCCGCGCGATCATCGCCGGGTTGATGACGTCGCCGCAGGGCACCATCGGCTCGCCGTCGGTCGGGACGCCGACGCTCGGCTGATGACTGGCCTGCGGGAACATTGCCAGATCAGGCTGGAAGCGCTCAAGGGCGTGCGATCGGACTACGAGGCGGAGTGGCGCGATATCGCGCGCTTCGCCCAGCCTGCGCGCTCGCGCTTCCTGGCATCCGAGCAGAACAAGGGCACGCGGCGCCGCGTCCGCAACAGTCGCCTGCTCGACCCGCACGGCATCGAATCCTTCCGCACGCTCGCCAACGGCATGACTTCCGGCCTGACGCCGTCGTCGGCGCCGTGGTTCACGCTCAAGCTGGCCAGCGAGGAGTTGAACGAGCTGCCCGGCGTGCGCGCCTGGCTGTCGGACTGCGAGAAGGCGATGTACGCTTTCCTCGCCCGCACCAACTTCTACGCCGCCGCCAAGTCCGGCTACTCGGAGATGGGCCTGTTCGGCACCGAGGCGTGCGTCATGGTCGAGCACAACACGGCCGGCGCGGTATCGCACGCACTGACGGCGGGTGAGTACTGGATCGGTCTCTCCGACGCGCTCACCCCGGACACGCTGGCGCGCGAATGCACAATGACAGCGCGCCAGATGGTGCAGGCGTTCAAGGGCAAGGCGCCCAAGCTGGTCTATGATGCCTACACCGGCAAGCGCTCCGACGAGGTCTTCACCTACTACAACCTGATCGAGCCGAACCTCGACTTCGACCCGCGCCGCTTTGGCTCGAAGCCGTGGCGTTCGCTGTATTGGCTGCCCGAGGCACCGCGCGGCGAGATGATCGACGTGCGCGGCTACAACGAGCAGCCGTTCTGGGCGCCGCGTTGGGGCACCGTCGGCGGCGATACCTACGGCGGATCGCCCGGCATGGAGTCGTTGCCCGCGCTGCGCGAACTGCAATTCCATTCCAAGCGCCTGAACGAAGCGACCGACAAGCTGGTCAAGCCGGAGATGCTGGTCAAGCAAGGCATTCGGGTGACCGGCGAGCCCGGCGCGGTGCGGTCTGTGGTGAACCTCGACCAGTACGCGGCCATGCCCGCCTACTCGATGCCGTACCAGGTCATCGCGGCGATCGAGGGCAAGATCGATAAGATCAAGTTGCAGGTCGACAGCGCCTCCTACGCGGACCTTTTCAACGCCATCACCAACATGCGGGGCATCCAGCCCCGGAACATCGAGGAGATCGCGAGCCGCAACGAAGAGAAGCTGACCCAGCTCGGTCCGACGATCGACAGCGTGAACGGCGAGAAGCTGCACGTCGCTATCGATCGCGTGTGGGGTATCATGCTGCGCGGCGGCCTTCTGCCTCCCGCGCCCGCTGCACTGGCCGAAATGGGCGGCGCGGCGATCGTCGTCGAGTTCGTGTCGATCCTCGCCCGCATGCAGCGCGCCGTCGGCGCAGGCCAGATCGAGCGCGCCCTGGGCATGGTGGGCAACCTCGCCGCCGCCGCACCCGACGTGCTCGACAACGTCAATACCGACGAGGCCCTGCGCGAGTACTACGACCGCCTCGGCGTGCCGGGCCGCATCCTGCGCGACCCCAAGGACGTCGAGGCCATCCGCGCAGGCCGGGCGCAGCAGCAGCAGATGGCACAGGCAGCCGCGATGATGCCCGCCGTGCGCGACGGTGCCGATGCTGCGCGCCTCCTGTCCGAGACCGACATCAGCGGTCGCCCGGCGCTCGACGCGATGATCGGCGCCTGATGGCGGAGCCGCAGGACATGACCGCCGAGTTCAACACGCAGTTGAGCCCGCAGGAAGAGGCGAAGTTTCAGGCGTGGGCCAAGGCGAATGGTCGTGATCGCGATACGTTCGACTACGATCTGCGCGGCGCGTGGAAGGACAACGCGGAGGAGGCCGCTAACGGCCACCTGCCCGACACCTGGAAGAAGCCGAACCACCCGACGTTCTCGCAAGAGAGCAAGTACTCGAACGCCCAGCGACGCGGGGGTCAGTGGGCCGAAGGCCCTGACGGTAAGTGGCAGTTCAAGGCATCGGACTGGAATGTCCGCAACCTCGGCGCCGACGGGCTCAAGGGCTATTTCAGCGAGCGCGAGCCCGATGCCGTCCTGACACTGCCTGTCGAGGCGAGGCTCTACCCGAATGACTGAAATTTCTCGCGAAGACGCCGAGCACCTGCTCGCGCAAGCCCCGTTCCGCCGCTTCCTTTTCGCCGCGATTCAAAGCGCTGGAATCCTCAGCCATGAGGGTCCTGCTCATGGGCCGATACAGCGTGACCTCAGCTTTACCGAGGGGCGCCGGAGCCTGGGGTTCGAGATCCTGCTCATGGTCGAGCAAGGCCAGCCTGAAGCGCTCCGCACTGCCGGGGCTCTGGCCACGATCAACGCCGCGATCCGCGAAGCGATGAACCCCGCCCCGAAGGAGAGAACCCGTGACAAAGCGCCCAAGTATGACCGGTACGCCGACCTCGGCGATGATGACTAGCCCTGTCGCCTATGCGCGCTTCGCCGGCATCCGCCCGACCCCGATCGAACGCCAGCGCGGCCGCCTGCTGCGCGCGCCCGACCATGATGCGGGCACCGCCGCCGGTGACCCCGCGCCTACCCCGACGCCCACTCCCGCGCCTGCGCCTTCGGACCCGGCCGCCGATCCTTCCCCGACCCCGGCGCCGTCCGCGCCCGCGGGAGACCCGCCCGCGTCCGAGCCCGAAACCTCGCTGCTCGGCGGTGCGGTAGCGAAGAATGAGGGTGATCCGGCTCCGGCTGACCCCGCTGCGCAGGCCGATCCCAACGCACCGAAGGACCCGCCCGCTCCCGAGCACATCGTGCCGGAAGCTTACGAGCTGACCGTCGAAGGGCTCGACCTCGACGCCGCCGCGATCGAGGAGGCAACGCCCGTCTTCAAGGAGCTGGGCCTGTCGAACGACCAGGCCAACAAGCTGATGCCCGAGGCCGCGAAGTTCCGCGACCGCGTCGCCGACGCCACGCTGCAGAGCATCGTCGATGCCGGGGCGAAGCAGAAGGCCGACTGGGCGGAGGCGACCCGCTCCGATCCGGACATCGGCGGCGGCAAGCTCGACGAGTCCCTGCACCTTAGCGCCAAGGCGCTCGATGCCCTCGGTTACCCGACGGGCCACGAGTTCCGCCAAGCGCTCACCGACACCGGCTTTGGCAATCATCCCGAGATGGTGCGCATGATGCGCAGGATCGGCGAGATGGTCTCCGAAGACGGCTTCCCGCGCCCCGGCGCAGTACCCCCCAGCCAACTCTCGCCCGAGAAGCGGCTCTATCCCAACGACTAAGGGGACAATACCATGGCCATTCTCGGCACCACTTACTGGAACCTGATCGACGTCCTGAAGGCGGGCGGCGACGGCATCGGCGATGTCGTCGAGGGCCTGACCCAGCTGACGCCGTTCATGAAGGACGCCAACGTCATCACCTGCAACAAGGGCACGAAGCACGCTTCGTCGATCCGCACCGGCCTGCCGTCGGTGTCGTGGGGCGCCCTCTACCAGGGCATCAAGCAGAGCAAGGGCAACTACACGCAGGTCGAGGACTCGACCGGCTTCATCGAAGGCCTGTCGGGCGTCGATACCCGTCTGCTCAAGCTCAAGCCCGAGCAGGCCGCCAAGCTTCGCCTCGTCGAGGGTCAGGGCTTCATGGAGACGATGTCGCAGACCACCGAGAGCGCGGTGTTCTATTCGAACGTCTTCATCAACGGCAAGCAGTTCCACGGCCTCGCGCCGCGCTACAACTCGCTCTCGAACCCCAACGTCATCCCGGGCGGTGGCGCCGGTTCGGACAACACCTCGATCTGGTTCGTGACCCACGGCGACGGCCAGACCTCGATCCTGACGCCGGAGAACATCGCCGCAGGCGTACAGCGCGAGGACAAGGGCGAGCAGCGCGTGCTTGACGCCAACGGCGACCCCTACTTCGTCAAGGAGGAGATGTTCACCCAGCACATCGGCCTGACGGTGAAGGACTGGCGCTACAACGCGCGCATTCCGAACATCGACGTGTCCGACGTGATCGCCGGTACTGTCTCGCTCAACTCCCTCATGCGCAAGGCGTACTACCGCCTGCAGGGTCGCCGCTCCTACAAGATGGAGAAGGAAGGCGAGATGAGCCCGGGCCGCACGGTCATCTACATGAACAAGACGATGATCGAAGCGCTCGACGCGGAATCGACCAACGCTCGCCCCGGCGTCGACAACTTCGTTCGCCTCAAGCCGATAGAGCTGTTCGGCGAGGAGGTCCAGTCCTGGCGCGGCATGCCAATCCGCGAGACGGACGCTCTCATCAACGCGGAAACGCTCGTCGCGTGACCTGAACCCGGCCGGCCCGCTTCGGCGGCCGGCCACAGGAGTAAAGCACTATGATTTACGACAACACTCTCCTGTTCAGCGATGCGCAGGCAGTCACCGTCACCGCCCCGTCGACCAACGTGATCGACCATGGTGTCACCGGAACCCCCGTCGGTTCGAGCACCCCGCTCACCCGTGACATCGGTATCGGCGAGGAGTGCGTGCCGCTCTCCGTCCGCGTCGTCACGGCGTTCGCGGGCCTGACCTCGCTGCAGGTCGTCATCCAGACCTCGGCCGACAACTCGACCTGGCAGGATGTCGAGAGCAGCCGTGCGGTTCCCGCAGCCGAACTGGTCGCTGGATTCCAGTTCCATGTGCCGAACGACTTCCCCGAGGGGCTTCGTCGTCGGTACACGCGCCTCAACTACGTCGTGGTCGGCACCGCGACGGCGGGCGCGATCACCGCTGGCGCCGTGGCAGGCCGCCAGACCAATCGCACCGTGGGAGGCGCATAATGACCAAGATCACCTACACCGCCTCGGAGCCGGTCTACGTCTCCGACGAAGGCCGCATGGTCTACCCCGGCGAGACCTTCGCCGTGGAGGACACCGTTCCGACCGGCGATACCTGGCTCGACGAGAAGGGCGAGGCAATCCCCGCCGACAAGCGGGTGCCCAAGCCCAAAAAGGATGTGCCGGAAGACGACGCCTATGGGAAGCTCAGCCTGAGCGATCTCAAGGCCATCGCCACCGCCCGCAAGATCCCCACGGGCAACAAGACCAAGGACGATCTGGCCGACGCCATCCGCGCGCACGACGCGGAAGGCTGACGAGGGAAGGCCCGGGCGACCCTCTCCCGCCCGGGCCGACTTCGCTATGCAGCAGCGGCAAAGCAATCCCCTCAACCAGTCCAGCCAGCCGGTGCGGCGCGAGCAGGTCACACCAGGGCCGGTTCGAGCGGCATCGGTGAAGCAGGTTAATGCGCTCTCGGAGCGAGTTGACGCGGCAGAAGTCAGCATCAGCACGCTCGATGGCCGCGCCGACGCGATCGACGCTGCGGTCTCCGGACTAGATACCCGCACCGACGCGCTTGAGGCCGGGGTGGTAGCCCTCGACGGCCGGCTCGACACCGCAGAGGCCGACATCGATGCGCTGCAGGCCGCCATGGTGGCCGCGCATGATGGGCACCTGACCCTCAGTGTCCGCGCCGTCACGGCGAACACGGCAGTCAACGCCACCGATTATCTCATCCTCGTCGATGCCACGGCCGGAAACGTCACCGTCACCATGCCCGCGCCGCAGAACGGGCGGCAGCTGTGCGTCAAGCGCATCGATGCCAGCGCGAACACGGTGTCGATCGCGGCCGCAGCGAACATCGACGGCGCTGCCTCCAAGGCGATCACCCCGCAATACGCCAGTCTCACCGTGATGTGCGACGGCGCCACGTGGTGGATCGTATGACCTTCAAGCCGGATGCCGCATCGACCAGCGCGATTCCGCAGGCATCGACCGCGACCCCGGCGACGGAGCAGATTGGCGGTGCAGCGGGCACCGCGCCGATGCGCTTCTCCCAGGAGGGCCACGCCCATCCGCGCCTGACCAGCACCACCTATGTGACGCTCGGCAGTAACGGGCAGGCATTTGCCCTGTTCTCACGCAGCTTCACCAAGAAGCCGGGGCTCAACCTCACCGAGACCGACGCAGCTGCTGGATCGCGCCGCTCGTCCTGCGCGGCCTGACCTGGCAGCAGGATGCGAACGGCAAGTACTACGGTGTCACCGTCGAAGGCATGCGCGCCCGCGTGCTGCCCCAGCTGACCGCGCTATCCACCCTGTTGACCCTGCTCTCCGGTGTGATCACCGGCGTGAACGCGATCGTCACCGCCCTGACCGGCTACAACGTGTTCGGCGGATCGGCGAATGGTTCAGTCGTTTCCGTTATCGCCGTTGCCCGCTCGGACGTCGCCTCGACCTGAGCGATTCAACGGCATCGGGTGCCGCCGTACACCCGCGCCATGGCCAGCCTGATCGAACTCTGTAACCGGGCGCTCGCGAACATCGCCAAGGGCGAGATCGCCAGCCTCAACGAGGCAACGCCCGAATCGAAGCAGTGCGTCCGCTTCGCACAGACCCTCCTCAACGAGATGATCGCGTGGTCGGACAACATGCCGCTGGGCCGCCGCCGCGTGGTGCTCGCGGCGATCACGAACGATCGCCCGTCCGAATGGCTCTATGCCTACGCCAAGCCGTCGGACATGGAGACGCCGCTCGCCATCCGCCGGAAGGACGATCCCGCCACCTGCCTGCCCGAGGGCGGGCCGTACAACTTCCCGCTGCAGGACGGGCAAGGCCTTCGCTTCCTTCTGGAAGGTGACAAGCTCTACAGCAACGTCGCGACCGCGACGCTCATCTACACCACGAACAGTCTGCAGGCATCCGAGCTGGGCGGGCTGATGCAGGAGGCATTTGTCAACGAACTGGCGGTGCGGATCTCGATGCCGCTGACCAAGGACCCCAAGGTCAAGCAGGCCCTTATCCCCCTCGCCCGCGAATCGCGCGGCAACGCCATCGCCCACGAAGAGAACAAGATGCCGCAGCGCCAGGTGACCTATGTGTCCGAGGCGGAGCTGGCGCGCATGGGCATGCTCTGATGGCGAATTTCCGCAGCGCACAGCCAAATTTCAGCAAGGGCGAGCTTGCCCCGCACCTCCACGGCCGGTTCGACGTTGACGCCTACACCTCGGCGGTCAAGCGCGCCCGCAACGTCATGGTGCTCAAATACGGCGGCCTGACGAAGCGCCCCGGTACGCACCTGGTGGCCGAGGTGCTGGACTACAGTAAGCCGAACCGTCTCCTGCCGTTCCAGTTCTCCCTGACCCAGACCTATGCCCTTGAGATGGGCCATGGCTACATGAGCCCCTGCGCCTTCGGCGGACGCCTCATCGAGACGGAACTGACCGTCACGGCGATCACAAACGCGGCGCAGGCCCGTATTTCCGCCGCGTTCCACGGCTACGCTGTCGGCAATCGCGTCTTCCTGACCGGCATTGCGGGCGCGCTAGGCGACTTCCTCAATGGTCGCGTCTGGACGGTGACCAGCGTAATCGACGCGGGCAACTTCACCATCGACGCGAACACGACCGGCCTTGCCGCCTTCACCACGGCGGAGGGTGGCATCACCCGCACCGAGGCGCCCGATCCCGATCCGGTTGACCCCGTCGTGCCGCCGGTCGTTCCGCCTCCTACTCCGCCGGTGATCGCGCCCGGCGGCAGCTGGAAGCGCGACTACTACGCCGAACCGGACCCGCTCTGATGGGTGTCGCGCGCGTCTATCAGGTGGGCTCGGCCTACAACGGCAGCGAGCTGGCAGATCTCGATTTCGAGCAGACCGCCGACACGATGTATCTCGCCCACATCGACCACGCCCCGGCTAAGCTGGTGCGCGAGGGCCACACCCAGTGGGAATTCATCGACGTGACGTTCGGCCCGGCGCTCTCGCCGCCGACCGGCTGCGCGGCCGTCGCCACAACGCCCAACGTCGACGACGAGAACGACGGCGAAAACTACTTCCCGCAGCCGGCGCGGTACTGTGTCACCACCATTGACGAGAACGGGCTTGAAAGCCGCGCTTCCAACGTGGCCGCCGCGACCAACGATCTGACGCTCAAGCGCAACTACAACACGATCACTTTCGCCGCGCCTGCCAGCGGCGGAGATCGCTACAAGGTCTATAAGGCGGAAAACTCGCAGTTCTTTGGGTACATCGGCACGACCGAGAGCCTGACGTTCCGCGACGACAACATCGGCCCCGCGCTCGATCAGGCGCCGCCGGAAGCCTATAACCCGTTTGGCGAGACCGCATCCGACTACCCCTCGACCGTGACGCTGTTCGAGCAGCGCTCGATGTGGGCACGCACCCGCAATGCCCCGAACGCGGTCTACACGTCGCGATCCGCCGAGTTGGAGAACATGGATCGCTCGCAGCCGCTGCGCGAGAATGACAGCCTGTCGTTCACCATCGTCGCGGGACGCGTGAACTCCATCAACCAGCTGGTCAGCACCACCGGTCTGCTGGCGCTTTCGTCCGATTCCATCTTCACGATCGATGGCGATGGCCAGGGCGGCATCCTCGTCGGCAATTCGCCGCCGTCGCCGAAGCGGCAGATCGGCCGCGGCGCGTCGCGGCTCCCGGCGATCGTCGTCGACAACGTGGTGTTCTACTGCCCGTCGGTCGGCAACACGGTGCGCACCATCTTCTACTCGTTCGACGTGGACGGCCAGAAGTCGAACGACGTGTCGATCTTCTCCCCTCACTTCTTCGAGGGCTTCTCCATCGTGTCGTGGTGCTATGCGCAGGAGCCTCGCTCGATGATCTGGGCCTGCCGCTCCGACGGCGCGCTGCTGTGCTTCACCTGGGAGCAGGAGCAGAACGTATGGGGCTGGACCCTGTGTGAGACCGACGGAAAGTTCCTCGACTGCATCTCGATCTCCGAGGACGGCGAGGACCGGGTGTACTTCATCGTCGAGCGTGACGTGCAGGGCACGGCCAAGCGCTTTGTCGAGCGGCTGGCGCCGCACCTGTGGTCCGACGTGTCTGACTGCGTGTTTCTCGACTGCGCCGTCTCGGCTCAGTTCGACGAGCCGCGCGCCACCTTCACCGGTCTTTGGCATCTGGAGGGCCGCACGATCGCCGGGCTTGCTGACGGCGTCGCGGTGTTCGACCTGGTCGTCGCGAATGGCTCGGTCACGCTGCCGTCGATCAAGCCCACCGCCAGCAAGGTCACCTTCGGTATCCCGTTCACCGCGGATATCCAGACCCTGCCGCTGCGCATGAACGTGCCGTCCAGCGGCTGGAACGTCGGCCGCATCCAGCAGGTAGGCGACGCGGTGCTGACGTTGCGGGATAGCCGGTCGGTCTTTGCGGGCATCAACGAGCAGCACCTCAACCTCATCAAGAACCGCGTCGACGAGGCATATGGCGCGCCCGACGACCTGATGACCGGGGACTACGTCGCGACGATGGAGAACATTACGACGGATGGCATCAACGTGCTGATCCGCTCCACCGCGCCGCTCCCGCTCACCGTCCTTGGCATCGCGCCCGACGTTGTGCTCCACAATGGATAGCCGCGTCACGGTGGTTCCGGCGGAGCGCCGCCACATCAACACGATCGCCAACCGCCTGCGTGGCATCGACCTGGAGGAGTGCGCTGCCATGGGCCGCACCGCCAAGGCGGCCTTGCGGCTGGCGCACACCACTAGCGCAAAGGCGTGGACCGCGCTGGTCGACGGGCGGCCCGAGGCGATGTTCGGCGTTGTCGTCGAGGATCTGATCAGCGGAATCGGCACGCCGTGGTTTCTCGGAACCGACGAGGTCTATCGCCACGGGCGCGAGCTGCTGATGTGGGGGCCGGGGTTCGTCTCGCGCCTGAGCGATTCATCGCCAACGCTGCGCAACCTAGTGTCGGCTCGCAACCGCCAGGCAATCCGCCTTCTGGAGCGCTGGGGTTTCACGGTCGAGGAGAACGAGGTGGTCGTGCGCGGCGTGGCATTCCGTCATTTCGAGAAGGTGAGCGCCTGATGTGCGGGCCTGCAGCACTTCCCATCGCCGCCGCCGTGATGGCGGCTGGCAGCGCCGCGACCGGTGCACTCGCCGCCAATGCGCAAGCGCGGTTTCAGGCGAAGATCGCCGATCGTAACGCAGCCATGGAGCGTGAGGCAGGGCAGCAGGAACTCCAGAACACCCGCGAGGCAGCGCTCGACCACTATCGCAAGGTCGGCCAGCTCAAGGGTGCCCAGCGCGCCCGCGCGGCTGCGGCCGGTGTCGGTGTGGATTTCGGGACCGCCGCCGATGTGGTTGCCGATACCGAGATGCTGAGCCGCGAGGACGTCGGCCGTATCTACCGCCAAGGCGCGGAGAACCTGCGCGGCCATGACATCGCCGGTTCGAACTACAAGGGTCAGGCCGCCGCGTCGCGCCAGGCAGGCACCGCCGCGCTGGTGAAGGGCGGTTTCGATGTGGGATCGTCTCTGCTCAGTGCCGCTAACCAGTACAGCAAGATGAAGGCAGGGAGCCAGTAATTGCCCCGTGTCCCTAACTATCAGCCTGGGCAGGTCGGCCCCGTCCGCACCACGGGTGAGCGGTTTCAGGCGCCCAGCGGCCCGGGCGCGGCTGGCATCCTCGCGGAAGGTCTGGCTGGCGCTTCGCGTCTCCTGAGCCAGCAGGACCAGATCAACGCCGAGAACGACGAAACCCAGTCGCGTCTCGCGCTCGCGCAGGCCCGGAATCAGTACGCCAGCGCCGTAGACCAGTACAAGGGGACCAAGCTGGGCGCTGCCCGCGCGGGGCAAGAGGGGTTCGACAAGGGCCTCGATCAGATCCGCGAAGGTGCGCTCAACTCTGCCACCTCTCCCCGCATGCGCCGCATGATCGAGGAGGGTTTGCTCGACATCGACGGCACCGCGCGCCGCATGGGCGCCAGCCATGCCTTGGGCGAGAGCCGGGCGGAGACGTCCGCGAGCTTCCAGATCGAGCAGGATTCGCTGATTGATGCAGCGGTCTCGTCAGATAGCCCGCAGTTCCGCGACCAGTCCGGGCTCCAGCTGCGTGACAGCGTGCGACGCCAGCTGCAGTTCGATGGCTTCGACGAGGCGGCCATGCCCGACGCCTATGCCGTGGCTGAGAAGGCGGCGATGTCGAAGATGCACGCGGGGGTGCTCGATCGCATGTTCGCGCAGGCCGACCCCGACATCGACGAGGTTGGCCAGTACCTGGGCGCCTACCGTGACGAGATCACCAGCGATCTCTACACCAAGACGCTCGCCCGTCTGCAGGGTCCATTGCAGGAGCGCGTCGACGACTATCGCGCCGACCTGATCACCGTAGCGCCGACCGAGGGCGCTGCACCCGTCGGCGCCGCTCCGGGGCCGTGGCAGGGCGTGGCCATCGATGTGGCCAAACGCTTCGGCCTCGATCCCTCCGACGTCGCTGCCGTCATGTCCTACGAGACCGGCGGCACCTTCTCCCCGACCATCATGGGCGGCAAGGGCGGTCAGTATATGGGCCTGATCCAGTTCGGCCCAGCGGAACGCAAGAAGTACGGCATCGACAAGACGTCTGATCCGGCCGAGTGGACAAAGGCCGTCGGCGATTACCTGGAGGATCGCGGGTTCAAGCGCGGTATGGGCGTGATGGACCTCTACTCCACCATCAATGCGGGCCAGCCCGGCCGGTACAATGCCAGCGACGGGAACGGCACGGTGACCAGCCACGTCGCCGAGATCCTTGGCGCCCACAAGGAGAAAGCCAAGGGCTGGCTGGGCGGCGCGGGCGTCTACAGCAACGCGCCCCGCCAGTGGGACAAGGCGGCCGTCTTTGAGCAGATCGACCAGAAGGCAGCGGCGGAGCAGTGGTCCCCGGAGCAGACCAAGCGCGTGCGCAACGTCTGGGCGCGGCGCATGTCGACCGACGAGGGTTTGCTGTCCGAACAGCGTCGATCGGCCGACGAGGCGGCCACCACCTTGCTTGCCGGTGCCGGTGACAAGTTCCGCACGTCGATGATCCCGCCGGCCACTTGGTCGCAGCTGAGCCCCGACCAGAAGATCCAGTTCCAGAACATCGAGAAGCAGCTGACCAAGGCGGAGGCGCCCACGGCGAACGGCGAGGCGGTCGTCGCGTTGCACCGCATGGCGGCCGGCGGCCTGGGCGATCAGGCCAAGTTCGCGGGCCTCAACCTGGCCAAGTACCGCGCGTACATGACGCCGGGTGAGTACGACGAGATCGCGACCGCACAGGTCAAGGCCCAGCAGGATCTGCGCAACCCCAAGGCGCAGGACACGCGGGGCAAGATTGACGGCGCCATTACGCGCGCCAAGAAGTGGGTGGGCGTCGAGGTCGACAAGAACCCGACCGAGGGTTTCCGCGTCCGGCGCTACATGGAATCACGCGCTGCCGATGAGGCCGTGGGCGGCAAGACGCTGAGTGATGCTGATTATGACCGACTGTTCCGCGACGCGACGCGGGACTTCGCCTGGCAGAACACGTTCCTCGGCATCGGCACCAGCAAGGGCACGAAGCGTTCGAGCGAGGCGCTATCGCCGAATTACCGTTCAGTGATTGTGTCCAGCTTCCGCCGAGCGAATGGTCGCGATCCCAACGAGGATGAGATTGCGACGGCGTGGGAAGCGATGGGGAAACCGGGGAGCTAATCCTCGTATTTCCAGCCAAGCCAGACTCCAAGGCGGTCGAGTAGAGCAATCATCCATAGCATTGTAGCGAAGGCGGCGACATACGCACACGCTCGTTCAAGCCACTCCGGTTCGTCGGCGACGATGGCCCATATCGCTGTCGATATTAGCGCAGCAGCGGTTACCTGCCAGAAGGCGCGATCGTTTGCCTTTCGGCTGTATGATTTTCGCATCACACATTGGTCCGCGATCGATAGCGCAGAAGCTGCCGATACCCTGCCCAGATTGCAACACAAGCGGCCAACGAGCCAAGGGTTGAAAGTAAGCCGATCTCGCCGACGTATAGGATTGCTGTGAATACCATAAGAACGGCCAGCGTCCAGTTCGCCTTCCATTCTGCGCTTCTGCCCTTCGGCAATAGAAGATGCACAATGAAAGTGATGATCGAGAATACGGCCAGTGAACCGATAAAGGCTGCGGCCACGTAAGAAAATGCAGCGACGCTGAGTTCCATGCCATTACCTCTCGCGATTCAACCCGCTGCATGCCGCCCATAGGGTCGCCTCGTCAAGCGAGGTCCTATGTCGACGCCATTCCCCGAACTGGAATCCTATCTTCCGGGGGCGCGCCAGCCCCGCCTTCCATCCACTTCGCAGCCGTCGAGCACCTGGCTTGATCGCGAGATGGAGCGGCAGCGCGATGCACAAATCCGCGACGGGCTCCTCTCCGCCCCCGCTCCAGATGCCGTTGCCCGCACTGAGCGGCTGGCGCGCGACACCGGCAGCAGCGTCGCGGATGTCCAGGGGAACGAGGACACCGCCGAGCGCGGCCTGCAGGTTCGCAAGATGGTTGACCTCGCCGGGCGCGACCCTGCGGTGGGGCGATGGGCAGCCAACAATCCTCGTAGCGCCGCCATGGCGCAGGACGACTACGAGAATTTGAGTCTCCTCGGTCAGGCATGGGATTGGGTCAAAAAGGTCCCCGGCGCGCTGCGCACCTCATTCGATGCCCTCGGGGTGCAGGGCGCCAAGGTAAATGCCTCGATCGCTGAGGCCGTCGGCTCTGCGTATGATCAGCTAGAAGCGCTCGCGCAGCCCGGAAACGTGACAGTCGGCGATCTGGAGCGACGGCGTGCGGCGCGGGCCAGCTATTGGGATGCGGGCGTGGGGCGTGCCGACCAGCGCACGGAACGAAATCGCCAGCAGTACGGCAACTATTGGCAGCAGCAGATCATCGGGCAGGGTCTGGAATCGCTCGTTCCCTCCCTCGGTGCTGGCGCGATCGGGGCACTGACCCGCAGCCCCGGTCTGGCCACTGGCTTGATGGCAACGTCGGTTGGCGGCCCTGCCTATTACGATGCCCGAAAGGCTGGCCTCGATGCGCCGACCGCGATCCGGTACGGCATCGCGCAGGGCGGAACGGAATATGTGACAGAGCGCCTGCCTGCCAGCACTCTCGTTGACATGATCTCGCGCAAGACGCCGCTGGGCAAGGCGTTCATCCGCGAGCTCGGTCAGGAAGTTGCAGGCGAGAACGTCGCGACCATCCTGCAGGATCTCGCCGATTGGCAGTACCTGCCGGAGAACCGCGACAAGACGGTCGGCCAGTATCTGGAGGAGCGGCCCAAGGCTGCGCTCGATACCACGCTTGCGACGATCGGGGGTGTGGCGGGCAATGCGAGCATCGTCGGTGCCCTGCACCGTGCCACTGATGCGACCGCTTCTGTCGCAGGCCGCGTGTCCGAGGTGCGCCAGGCCAAGCGCGAGCGCTCGTTTCTCGACCAAGCGGCCAAGGCGGCTGGCGCATCGAAGCTCAAGCAGCGCGATCCCGAGTCCTTCCGCACGCTGGTGCGCGAACAGGCGGCCGACGCGGGCGCGACCTCGGTGTTCATTCCGGGCGAGGCGATCCGCACCTACAATCAGTCGGAAGCCTACGACCCGGACAACGACCCGCTGCGGGCTACCAATTCCGAGGAGGCGGCGATCAGCGGCGGCGATGTCGTCATGCCGATCGAGGATTTCCTCACCGATGTGGTCGGCACCCCGGCGTGGGAAGCCATCAAGGACGATGTGCGCCTGACGCAGGGCGGCATGTCCACGCGAGAGGCCCAGACGTTCGAGGAGGCGATGGACGACGTCGTTGCGCATGCCGCCGACGAACTCGCGCGCCGGGACCGCGAGGACCGCGCTTCTCGCTCGACCCGCGACCAGATCGTCGACCGCGTCGCCGGTATGTTCGGCCAGAGCTTCACCTCTCCGGTGGCCCGCCAGTACGCGGAGATCGCGGTGCAGCGCGCTCAGACCCGCGCCCAGCGGCTGGGTATGGAACTGTCGCCGCAGGACCTCGGCGACCTGCAGGTGCGCCAGATCCTGCCCGAGGGCGTCGCCGAAGCGATCAGCGCGGATCGCCTCGACCTCGTCATCAACGCGCTGCGCACCGGCGCCAACCCGCGTTATGGCATCGGCCCCACGCTGCTGGAGTTCATTCGCGAGCGGGGCGGCATCAATGACGTCGGCGGCGACCTCGCGGCGATGGGCGTGCCGATCCGCTTCCTGACCGGCTATGATCCCCGCCAGAGCGACATGGTTGGAGGCGTGTCTGGCATGGGCGACCTCGGCGTCGACAACACCCTGCAGGCGGCCATCACTGCCGGCTACTTCCCTGACCTTGCCAACGTCGAGAACGAACAGGGGCCGTCCACGCTCGATACCCAGCGCCTGCTCGACGCGATTGGCGAGGAACTGGCGGGCAACCCGTCCTACACTGAATGGCGCACCGATGACGTGCGCGCCTCGGCCGAGGACCTGCGCCAGACGCTGGAGGATGCGGGCTATTCGCCGTTGAACATGACCGACGACGAGATCCGCGACGCGGTCGAAGCCATGTCGCAGCCGAGCCAGGAGGGGCAGGCGTATGAGCAAAGCAATATCGATCTCACTCCTGGCGCGAAATCGGTGACAATCGGCGACGCCACTATCGACTATACGGTTGGTCGTGCAGGTGAGACGGCAGAGATCACTATGGTGTCCGTGCCGGTAGATCGGCGCGGCGTCGGCGCGGCGCGGTCGGGGTTGGCGAGCTTCATCGCCGCGACGGACGCGGCAGAGCTGACCGTTTTTCTTACGCCAGAACCCATGGGGAAAGGTGGCCCCTCAAAGGCTGCGCTGGCCAAGTTCTACAAGTCGCTGGGATTCGTCGACAACAAGGGGGGCAACAAAGACTTTCGGTCGATGCAGACGATGGTGCACTATCCGTCTGCGACATACTGGCAAGAGGCGCGCGGCCGCGCGGTGTTCGAGGAGAACCGCCGCGTCATCGAGCTATTCAAGTCTCGAGATTTGTCCACGCCGATCCACGAGCTGGGGCACGTCTGGCTTGAGGAGCTGTCCGCCGACGCCGCGCTCGACAATGCCCCTGACCAGCTGCGCGCGGACTGGGACGCGGTGCGGTCGTGGTTCGCGCACTCCGGCTACGCCATCGCCGAGGACGGCACGATCCCCGTAGAGGCGCACGAGTTGTTCGCGCGCGGCATCGAGCGCTACTTCATGGAGGGCAAGGCGCCCACCACGGCGCTGAACCGCATCTTCGAGAATGTGCGGCAGTGGATGATGTCGATCTATCGATCGGTGTCGCAGTTGCGCAGCGAGATCACGCCGGAGATCCGCGAGGTGTTCGACCGCATGCTCGCCAGCGACGAGGAGATCGCGGCGGCTCGGGACCGGCAGGGTATTGAGGATCTGTTCAAGGATGCGGCCGAGGCTGGCATGACGCAGACGGAGTTCGCCGCATACCAGGAGAAGTCGCGCGACGCCAACGCCGCGGCGCATGCCAAGCTGCTTGACCGGGTGATGTCGACGATCCGCCGCCGGGAGACGGAGCGCTACCGCGAGGCCCGCAAGGGTGTGCGCGCCGAAGAGGAGGAGCGCATCGACGCGAGCCCCCTGTTCCGCGCCATGGCCGCCATGGACACCAAGAAGGGCGGCCAGCGCATTAGCCGGGAATGGATCGCGGATCGCCTCGGCCTCGATGCGCTCGACCTGCTCCCGCGCCGGGTGCCGCCGCTCCACGTCGAGGGCGGCGTGAACCCGGAGAGCATCGCCGAGATTTCGGGCTATTCGTCGGCTACCGAAATGCTGGAGGCCCTGATCGGCGCCGAGCGCGTCCACCGGCAGGAGCGGGAGAACGGCGACAAGCGCTCCATGCGCGAGCGCGCGATCGAGACCGCTACCGATGCGGAAATGAACCGCCGATACGGGGATCCGCTGAACGACGGCTCCATCGAGCAGGAGGCGCTGGCCGCCGTTCAGTCGGAGATGCTGGGCGAGGTCATCTCCTCGGAGATCCGCGCGCTCGGCAAGCGCACGGGGCAAGGGCCGCTGCCGTACCAGGTTGCGCGTGACTGGGCGCGGGGCAAGGTCCGGGCTGGCAAGTGGATCGACGTCGCCTCCCCCGGCGCCCTCGTCCGTCACGGGCGCAACGCCTCGCGCGCAGCGAAGGCGGCAGAAGCCGCGCTGCTCGCCGGGGATCACGCAGAGGCGTATCGTCAGAAGCAGTTTCAGATGCTTAACAACGCCATGGCGGCGGAAGCCTACGCGGCGGCCGACGAGGTGGAGACCGCGCGCAAGCGCATGCAGGACATCGCGGAGGCAAAGACCCGCAAGGCCGTTGACCAGGACTATCTCGAACAGGCGCAAATGCTGCTGGAGGCGGTCGACCTTAAGCGCCGCTCCCAGATCTACGAGCGCCGCAAGGGCAGCTTCGCCGCATGGGCCGCAGCGCGCGAGGCCGAGGGCTTCGACGTCGTCGTGCCCGAGACCTTCGAGGCGACGCTCGGTCTGACGAACTGGAGCAAGATGCCGATCGACGACATCCTGATGCTCGATGAGGCCATCAAGCAGATCATGCACCTCGGCCGCCTGAAGCAGTCGCTTGTCGACGGGCAGCAGGAACGCGAGTGGGAGGCGATCGAACAGGAGGCCATCGACGCGGCCGCGAACATCAAGGGCAAGCTGCCCGCCGATCTGGCGGAGCCGCGCTGGTGGGAAAGCCTTGGCCGCCGAATCGCGGGCATCGATGCCTCGCTCCTCAAGATGGAAACCGTGTTCGACTGGCTCGACGGCGGCAATTCCAACGGCGTGTTCAACCGCATCGTGTTCCGCCCGATTGCCGATGCGCAGGCGCGTGAGGCCGATATGGTCAAGGACTATCAGGGCCGGATCAAAAAGCTGTTCGAGGCGGTGCCCAAGGAGATCGCCGCGCGGTGGCAGGATCGGATGGCGCTGCCGTTCATCGATGTCGAGACTGGACGGCACATGGTGCTGAATAGGCAGCAGCTCGTCGCGATGGCGCTGAACGTCGGCAACGAAGGCAACCTGCAGCGCCTGGCCGACGGCTATCGCCTCAATGGTGGCGCGCTGGTCGGCTATCTCGACGAGACGCTGACCAAGGAGGAGTGGCAGTTCGTGCAGTCGGTCTGGGACGAGATCGACACCCTGTGGCCCGCGATCAAGGAGATCGAGAAGAAGGTCAACGGCGTCGCCCCGGACAAGGTGCGCGCCCGCAAGTTCGCCACGAACAGCAACGGCCAGATGCGCGGCGGCTATTACCCGGCGGTCTACGACACGAGCCGGGATTACCGCGCGCAGGAGAACGCGGGCAAGGAGCGTGACATTCTGGAGGGCGGCTATACCAAGGCTACCACCCGCGCGTCGTCGACCAAGGCCCGTGACGAGCAGGTGAAGCGCCCGATCCTGCTCGACCTCGGCGTGATCAACCGCCACCTGGGCGAAGTGATCCACGACATCACCCACCGCGAGGCGGTGATCACGGCCAATCGCTTCCTGTCGAGCGAACGCGTCCGCCGGGCCGTCGACGCCGCGCTCGGGCAGGAGATCGGCAACCAGTTCCGGCCGTGGGTCAAGTTCGTCGCCAACAGTTGGGCGATCGAGCGGGCGGGGAATGAGGGTATCGGGCGCTGGCTCGGCAAGCTCCGCGCCAATGCGACGGCGGTAGGCATGGGCTTGCGCGCGACCACCATGGTGACACAGATCGCCGGTTACTCCAACTCCGTCGAGGTAGTCGGCGAAGCGGCGATGGCAAAGGCGCTGGCGCAGTTTTCTCGCAATCCTGCCGACGCGGCCCGCTCCGTGATGGCGCGCTCGGGGGAGGTCCGCCACCGCATGGGTACGCTCGACCGCGATATTCGCACCGAAATTGCGCGCCTGTCGCTCACGAACCCGGCATCGAAGGCTGGTGCACTCGTCATGGACGGTCGGAAGTTCTTCTTTCACGGCATCGGATACATGGACCTGCTGGTCAGCGTGCCGACGTGGATGGCTGCCTATGACAATGCGCTCGTTGCCGGGATGACCGAACAGGATGCCGTCTATGCGGGCGACAAGGCCGTGCGCCAGTCGCAGGGTGCGGGCGGCGCCAAGGATCTCGCGGCGATCCAGCGCGGCACCGGCAAGTGGGGAGAAGCCCTCAAGCTGATGACGATGTTCTACAGCTACTTCTCCGCACAGTACCAGCGCCAGCGCACCCTCGCCCGCGATGTGATGGGCGAGGATACCCGCAAGCCGCGCAATATGCCGCGACTGGCGGCGCGGGCGTTCTTCCTCCTCGTCCTCCCGCCGCTACTGACTGAGATCCTGCGCGGCGCCGTCGGTGCGCCGACTGGGCCGGAAGATGACGAGTGGTGGACGCAGTGGCTTTCGCGCAAGCTGCTCGCCAACTCTCTTGGTCCCATCCCTCTCGTGCGCGACGTGTTCGAGCCGGCGTGGAACGCCGCGCGCGGCGGCGGCTTCTCCGGCACCTCGATCTCGCCGCTGCAGCGTTCGCTGGAGAGCTTTGTGCGCAGCGCTGGTGACGTCGGCAAGATCGCGAGGGGCGAAGAGACGAAGCATGCGACCAAGGATGTGCTGGAGACGACCGGCTATCTGACCGGCCTTGTGCCTGGCCAGATGGCCAGCGCCACGCAGTTCCTCGTCGATGTCGGACGCGGTGATGCAGATCCGGACGGCTTCGGGGAATGGCTGGAGGGCCTCTCCACGGGGAAGATCAAGGAATAGCCCGCGCGATTCAACGGTGGCGGCTGGTCCCGTAACCCCCTGAGAGTTTCTCAGGCAGGGTTGCGATGGCTGTTTCGACCGACAATGCGTTCTCGGGGCCGTACCTGGCCAACGGCGTTACGACTGTTTTCCCCTTCACCTTCACGGCGCCCAGCGCTGCGGAGGTGGCGGTGCTTGTGCGCAATGCGGCTGGCGACGATGTCGCGGCCGGCTCTTTCACCGTAGCGCTCAATCCGGGCGGCGCGGCTGGCGGGTCGATCTCGTTTGACGTTGCCCCGGCCAATGGATTGTCCGTCGTCCCGCTTCTCACGCCGGAATTCACTCAGGACCTGAGCTTCGCGGACGGATCGGCTTGGCTGGCCGCGCCAGTAAATGAGGGGTACGATCGCGCCGCGCTGCGAGCGCAGGCTCTCAAGCGCGATGTAGATAGGGCTCTCAAGGCGCCCATCGGCTCGGACGGTCTGGAGTTCGGTGCAATTTCCGACGGCCAAGTGCTTGCGCTAGTCGCCGACAAAATTCGTGGAATCGACAACGATCCCGCCTTCGCGGAAGACGCGGCCCAGCGGGCAGAGAATGCCCTCGGCGGCGCGCTTGTAGCTGAGGGCGGCGCGGTAGCCGCCAAGACGGGCGCGGAGACTGCGCTTGGTGCAACGCAAGTGGAGAGGTTGCTGGCCCAGCAGGCCGCAAACAGTTCAGCCTCAGCCGCACTCTCGTCGCAAGGGTATTACCCGGCCGCCAGATCCTTCGTTCCGCAGGGCGCAAGCACCGGCGCGCTGGCGATTACCACTCCGGGAAGCGGCGGTGCCAATGGGACCTTCGCCCTTGCCTTTACTGGCGGCAACTTTGCCGTGAACCCGAGCGGTACATTCACTGTCGCCGGTGGCGTGGTGACGGCCATCAACATCACCGGACCAGGCCTGTACATCGGCAACGCCATCAGTTCGCCGGCGCTCTCTTTTGCGGCGTCTGCCGGTTTGGCCGGTGCAGCGGCCACGCTTGCCACTCGCTTCCTGAAGGCGTCGGGCGAGTATTACCTTACGGACAGCACCGCTGGCACCGATTATGTCGCCCTGTTCCAGAACGTGGGCAATGTGGCGACGCTCGTAAGCAATGCGCTCGATTGGGCGAGTGCAGGTAAGGCGGCTGGATACGCAGCTCAGGCTGCTGCCACAATGGCCGGGATTGACGCGCCGGCCGTTGCTTCGGCCGTCTACCGCAAGAACCTCTTCAACCTTGCTACGCTGACTGACAACAACTTCGTCACGTCCACCGGCGCCCTCTCCGCCAACGCCCAGTTCTTCGCGTCCGACTGGATTGCATGGCCAGCCGGGGTCACGCAAGTGACGCTTTCACGTGGTAACTGGCTCGTCCAGGCGACTTACTCGGCTGGCGTATATACGGCGATTGCTGGGTCGTCGATCAATCCGAATTCCCAGGTATACACGCTCAACAAGGCGGCAGGCGCTACGCACTTCCGGCTGTCCAGTCAGAAGGCTAATCAGCCCGCTGCCACGTTCATGGCGGTGCCTGGCGCAACTCTGCCGACCGACTACGTTCCCTATGATCGCGTGCTTGACCTTTCGAAGGCTATGCCATCTTCGATGCCGGGAACTGCCCTGGTGCCTGGCGCTGTCACGCCGGATAAGGCCTCGTTCCTTGCGGCTTCCAAGAACATCCTGAACCTGACGGGCCTTACTGTCGGTATGGCGCTGTCGAATGCCGGAAGCCCGCTGGCATCCGCGCAGAACAGTTACACCACCTACCTGCCTGTAACGCCCGGTCAGCAATACACCAATTCGCAAAATGGCACCGTGACGAACATGCGCATGTGGTGCTTTTTTGCGAACACTTCTGGAACCGTTGTCTCGGGTGGGTCTAATGATCCTGGCAGCACTTTCACCCCACCGGCTGGTGCGAACTATGTTCGGGTGACCCTCTACAACGCGGCCACCAGCGGAGGGCAGCTTGAAGCCGGCGCATCCGCCACGCCTTACGTTGCCTATGGCTACAAGCTTTCGCCAGACGGGTATGGTTCAAGCGGTTCCGGCGGCACAAATGGCTGGTACGGCAAAACACTGGCGATCCTGGGCGACTCGATCACGCAGGGCAACACGTGGCAGGGTTACCTCGCGGCGAAGCGCGGTGTAATCATCACCTCCTTCGGTATTGGCGGCACCCGGCTTAGCGGCCCAGCGGGCGATACCAACGCTATGTGTCAGGATGCACGCATCAACGCGATCCCGACTACCGTCGATGCCATGATGTGCATGCCGGG
>NZ_ALVC01000008.1:0-19798 GCF_000293195.2 Sphingomonas sp. LH128 | reverse complement strand
TGGCCGATGCCGCCGCCTTGCCAAGGACTGGGAAACCACCATCGCATCCTCTACGGCATGGGCGACGATAGCTTCTATCCGCATGCTTACCCGCAGAACTGCAAGGTATTGCTACGGTTGAAAAACTTCCGAGTCAGGCACTTAAACCTTGTGTTACACTAGATAACCGTGTTGCAGTGGAGTGAAATCGTAGATGAGCAATGTCACTTGCACCTTCTGCGTTGACCAGTCGCTAAAGGAGGCGTTCGTCATCATGGCTGAAAAGCAGGGCGTGACGGCGGTGGAAATCCTCCAAGGCCTAATGAGGCGCACGTTGATGAATACCGTGAGGCTGATGCGCATGAGAATTGGACGCTTCAGCAGATCGTCGACACAATGAACGACGCCGATGGAAAATCATTTACGTGGCTTGCCGATGAATCTGTCGGTGCAGATCGGGGTAGACTAAGAGAGGAGCTTTCAAGAAATGGCGAGTGAACCCTTGCCTGTTTACTGGACGCCACGCGCTCGCGACGATCGGCTGAAGCAAATTGACTTCTTGGCAAAATACGATGTTGATGCCGCAATCCGCATCGGTGACGCGATCGGTGTTGCGAGCAGTTTGGTTGGCAAGAACCCCGACGTCGGTCGGAACAGGGCGTTGTCCTGGTGCCCGAGAATTGCAAATTCAAGACACTCCATTCATTCTCGTCTATCGGGTCGAGGAAACGGCTGTTCTTATCCTACGCGTGCTGCACACTAGCAGGCGGTGGCCCTCATTTGAGGACGTTAGGATTGCCGCGCGTCGAAAGGAACGCAAACCGTTGCCGCAAATGTGGTAGAGGAGATCGTCAAGCCCGTGAGTAACGTTCGGTTCCGTATTGAAAAGCTGCCACGTCGCGCGCAGCATGATATCGAGCGAGCCACGCAGATCTTGCGTGAGGAGTTCGTTCAAGCGACAACAGGTTGCAAGATTGAGCGCCACAACGCCGGGCGGCTTCTGAAGATTATTCTGTTTGGCTCTTACGCAAAGGGCAAGCAAGTCGTTGACCCCGTTGGTCGATACTTTTCTGACTATGACTTACTTGTAGTTGTCGATAAGGAGGAATTGACCGACGCTTCCAAATACTGGAGTAAAGCAGAAGATCGGGTTGTTGACATGCTAACGGAACGTGGCTGGCCACAACCGCTTTCGCTGATCATTCACACGTTGGACGATGTAAACCATCAGCTTCGGCGCGGTCGCAATTTCTGGGTTGACCTCGTTCGCGAGGGCATTGTGTTGTTCGAAGAGCCTGACCTTCCGTTTGAAAAGGCTGGGCTTCTTAGCAAGCAGGAAGCGCAAGAAGAAGCAGAAATCTATTTCCGGCGCGAGTTCAAAAAGGTCGGCCGCTCGATGCGGACCGCTGAACTTCAACGGAAAGAAGAAAAAGAGCAGGACGATCATGTCGCTAAATCTGAATGGCGCAACGAGGCGGCCTTCAATCTCCATCAAGCCATGGAACGAGCTTACTACTGTATCATGCTCGTGCTCACATCGTATTCACCCAAGTCCCACAACCTCAACTTCCTTTCAAAACGAGCCGAGCAGCAGGATGAGCGCCTAATAGGTGTTTGGAAAACCGACACGAAGTTCGGGCGGCGCTGTTACGAACTGCTTAGGGCCGCTTACGTCAAATCGCGCTACTCAGACCATTATAGGATCAGTAATGAGGAACTCGACTGGATCACTGACCGTGTTGTGGAATTGCAGGAGTTGACACGCATCATCTGCGAAGAGCGGATTGCAAGGCTGGGCGGCCCTGACACCGCCGCGTTATAGGCTCTGCCTCGCGTAGCCCCTCTGCATCGACGAATTCGCGGTGTTGCAGTACCTGACGACTGCCCGGTTTATAATCTGTGCTAAGCATTGCAAGCGGATCGCCGAATCGACCGGGCTTCGTGTGGGGTGGGGATAGCAGCACCTATGCGTGCCCGGCCAAATAGTGAGCTTTCGCATGGGCCGTTCCACACCGGCCCCACTCATCCCCCATCCTCCCAGCCGCTGATCGACGGCCATGTGGTCACTTCCCCCTTGCCAGGCGTGGCCGCTTGCGACACTTTTGTGGGGCCGCTGGGAGTCAGCGGTAGGGGCGTGGAACCCCCTATGCAGCGAGCCGCCTTTCCAGCCTTGACGGGTGAGAGGCCAATCCGGCTGTCAAAAGCCGGGACTGAACAGTGCCGTGGCAGTTGCCGCGCATTTTCCCCTGCATGGGTGTTCCGCACAGCCGGAATGGCTGCCGCCTCTCGTTTTGAGAAGATGCAGGAGCAGGCCCATGGCCGATCCCAATGCCGATGCCCCGAAAGAGTTGGTGGGCGATGCTCTCGACGCCCGCGCACTTGAGGCGTGGCATTCGTCGCACTCGATGTGGCTTCACGGCTTTCTCGTGCGCACCTTGCGGATCCAGCCTGCGGAAGCGGACGATATCGTTCAGGACACCTGGTTGCGGATCATCCGCACCTCGCTCAGCGATGTCGAGCATCCCCGCGCATTTCTTTCGCGCGTCGCGGTCAACCTGTTTCGCGATCGGCGGCGCCGCGAGCACGTGCGCAGTAGCCATCTGCGTCTGGTCTTCGACAGTCGCCGCGACAGCATCGATCCTTCCGCGATGGCGGAGCAAGAAGGCAAAGTGGAACTCGAGCGGGCAATTCTCGATTTGCCCGAAAGCATCCGTGATGTATTCATATTGAGCCGGTTTCGCTCGATGACGAATCGAGACATCTCGGTACAGCTTGGAATCTCGGTGAAAACCGTCGAATGGCGGATTGGCAGGGCTATTGAGCTATGCGCCCATAGATTGCGGGGCTAGGCGGCAGGGGATGGACGAGGAGGATTTCGCGGCGCGGCAACGGGGCGAGGATGCGGCGCGGTGGTTTGCCCGCCTCAAGACAGTTCCGGTATCCCAAGGTACGCTCAACGACTTCTTCGTGTGGCATCGTGATCCGGACAATGCCAAGGCCTTCGAGGATGCCGAACGGCTCTGGTCGATGGCGGCCACGGTGGGCGAACGCCCGGCAATTCTGCGCGCCATTGAACAGGCCGAGGCGCGCACCCAATCTCGGCGACGCGCGCCTCGAACACCGCGCGCTCTGGCCGTCTTCGCCATCGGTTGTGCCGGGCTGCTCCTGGTCTTTGCCGGGATAAGTGCGTTAAGCACGAAAGGGGAGACGTTCAGCACATCTCGAGGCGAACAGCGGATGATCGCGCTCGCAGATGGATCACGCCTCAATCTCAATTTTGAGACAGCCGTGCGCGTTAATTACACCGCCGAGGCCAGGCAACTGGAACTGCGCAGCGGCGAGGCGGTGTTTCAGGTGGCGCACAACAGGGCGCGGCCGTTTACGGTGAACGCGGGCGGGGTCACCGTGACAGCCACCGGAACCCGTTTCGATGTCGCACTTCGTGCGAAGACGATCTTCGTGACCCTGATCGAGGGCAGCGTTCTGGTCCGCGCTGCCGACGGAAGAACCATCCGCTTAAGTCCCGGCGAGCAATGGCGATCATCAGCAGGTGCGGCCACGCTGGAGCGCGTGAACGCAGAGGCCGTCACCGCTTGGACCCAGGGGCGCATCATCTTCGACAATGCGCCGCTTGCTGATGCTGTCGCCGAAATCAATCGCCATCGCGGCAGGCAGATCGTTCTAGGCACACCGCAACTGGGCACCCGCCGCATCAGCGGTTCCTTCGAAGCTGGCGATAGCGAGAGCTTCGCGGACGCAGTCTCTGCTCTGTTGCCGGTGGAGCAGACTTTCGACAAGGCAGGACGCATCCGTCTATCAGCGTGGTCCAGTACGCAAAAAGAAAATAATCAATCCCGTTAGGGTTACTGCACTCCCCGCACGTCTTATTCCCAAACAATGCTGATGCAGATCCCGGGTGCTTTGCCCTTGCACTGCAGATGCGTATCAATGGGATATGGCTATGAAAATGAGGGGATCTCTTTCACTTCTCTATGGAGCGGCTACCTATGCCGCGCTGTCGTGTGCTTTGCTCGCAAATGGATCAGTGCAGGCCCGGGAACCGCGATCGGAAGCCATCGCTTTCAATATTCCTGGCGGATCGCTGCAGGCCGCATTGACGGCTTTTGCCGGGCAATCGGGCCTGCAACTGATCTATGCTCCCGAAAATGTGGCTGGGCGGATGGCGGCGGCGGTGCGCGAGAAGCTTCCCGCCCGTGTCGCGCTCGACCGTCTCATCAAGGGCACGGGCCTCCACATTCGACAGGTCAACGAACGCGTCATCGTGCTGGAGCGGTACGGCACACGCCCGGGTAGCGGTGCCTTGACCGTGTCAGGAGAGGCTGATGCCGCGTCGCAGACAGCCGCACCAATTCCCGATTCGATTGCGGCGTCAGGCGTAGGAAGTGAACGATCCGCGCCAGATCCGATGACTGCGCGCGATGAAGAGATCGTAGTGACAGGGACCCGCATTCGCGGCGCGGCCAGTCCGTCGCCGCGCACGACGGCCACTCGTCAGGCGCTGGAGGACGCTGGCATCACCGATATGGCGGGATTTTCACGGATCCTCCTGCAGAATTTCACTGGCGGACAGAACCCGGGTGTTGCCGGAGGCGGGGACCAGGGCGGGCAGAACAATCTCAACAACTCGGCGACGCTTAACTTGCGGGGACTTGGCCCTGACGCCACGCTGACTCTGATCAACGGCCATCGCCTGGCTTACGATGCGCTCAATCAGGGTATCGATATCTCGACGATTCCCCTCGCTGCCATTGAGCGGGTCGAAGTGGTCGCCGACGGCGCCTCGGCGCTCTATGGGTCCGATGCGGTAGGCGGCGTCGCCAACATCCTCCTGCGCCGCGACTATTCCGGTGCGCAAGTCAGCGCCCGCTATGGGGCTTCCACCGACGGCGGTAACAGCCAGCAGCAGTATACCGGCGTGACCGGCGCCCGGTGGAATTCCGGCGGTGTGATGGTGGCTGCCGACTATACTCACTCGACGCCCATCACCGCAGTGGATCGAAGCTACACCCGTCATCTCGACGAATCGCAGATGCTGCTGTTGCAAAATTCCCAGTTCAGCGCCGTTGTCGCAGGGCATCAGAGACTGGCTGAAGGCGTGACCTTCGAGATAGACGCCCAGTTCGCCGATCGCCGCTCGCGCAAGGCAACGGCATTCTTTGTGACCCGGGACGCCTACAGCGACGGACTGGTCAATCGTCCCCGCGTGCGCACGTGGGCCCTCACGCCCGTCGTGCGGATCGAGCTACCGTCGCAGTGGACCGCGTCTTTGGAATTCACGCGCTCGGTAAGCAAAACGGACATTCTATCGCATCGCTTTACCGCTGGCGTGGATTCGCCCGGGCGCCTTACTTACGAGAACCACCTGACCAATATCGAGGGTAGCGCGGAAGGACCGCTGGTACGCCTTCCCGGCGGAGACGCGCGCCTCGCAATCGGCGCAGGCTACCGCAAGTTCGGGCTCGATATTGACGTCAGCCAAATTGTCGGCGGCGCCTCGGTGACGACCCGCGATGCGCGCGAAAAACGCAACAGTCTCTTCGCTTACGGCGAGCTTGCTGTACCAGTCGTCGGGTCGGCGAATCGCTCGAGCGGCTTTTACGATCTCCATCTCAGCGCGGCGGTGCGTTACGAGCGGTATGAGGGCATCGACGAAGTCGCGACCCCCAAGTTCGGGATCGTCTATGCTCCTCACCGCGACGTTACCCTCAAGGCCAGTTGGGGGCGATCGTTCAAGATTCCGACTCTCAATCAGATCAATCAGGTTCAGGCAGGCAGCCTGCTGCCTGCGAGCCTGTTTGCGCCCCAGCCAAGCCCTGGCTTGCCTGCAGGGGCGACGGTTCTCTTGCTGGGCGGCGGCAATCCGGATCTGCGCGCCGAGCGTGCAACAACCTGGACGGCTACCTTCGAACTTCGCCCCAGCTTCATCCCGGACCTTGAGATAACGGCCACCTATTTCGATGTCGATTACCGTCAGCGGATCGCCTCGCCGGTGACATCGGTGCTGTCTTCGCTCGGCAATCCGGCCTTCGCCGATTTCATCACTTTCAATCCCTCGGCGCAGCAGATCGAGGCGATAATCGCAGGCTTGCCCGAAGGGCTGAGCAATCAAAGTGGCGGCCCGTTCGACCCTGCGGGCGTTGGAGCGATCATCGACACCAGCCTGCGCAACACCGCGCGCGAACGCGCCCGTGGGCTCGATATCTCGGCCCTCTACCGAGCCGCATTGGGTGAAGGGGATACCTTTACGCTCACAGCCGCAGCCAGCTACCTTGATGCCGACCGCAAACTGAGCGCCGGACAGGCACCGTTGGAGCGATCCGGCGTAATCTTCACTCCGCCGCATTGGCGGGTGCGGGGCGGGCTGAACTGGGAGCGGGCCAATACTCAGGTCGCTGCGTCGCTGAACTACGCCGGCGGTGTTGTCGACAACCGTTTTGTCGTCCCCGCGGCGATCGGTGCCTTCACGACGCTTGATCTCAGTGCCGGTTTTCGCAGCACTGCGCAGGCAGGATTGCTTCGCAATGTCGACCTGCGCGTCTCCGCGCTCAATATCCTGAACGAGAAGCCAGACGTGATCAGGACGACCGATCCTGCGGCAATTCCTTTCGATTCGACCAATCAGTCCTCGATCGGTCGGTTCGTCAGCCTGGCGGTGACCAAATCATGGTAAGGATGAGCCATGCTCTCTGTGCCTTGGCTACGGCCTTGCTGTCCTGGCCGGTGCACGCCGCGGATAGCCAGGACTGCGCAGATTTGCTGCCGGAGTCGGGAAATGCGGTTCGCCGTGCGCTGATTGCCGAGGATCTGGCCCGCCTGCGTGACATCGGGCCTGTCGATACCCCCAGCGAGGACCGCCGTATCCTGGCCTTGTCGCCCGATGGCAAGCATCTCGCGTTCCAGCTGCGGCGCGCCAACCCGCAGGGCAACGCCTATTGTCTCGCCATGGTGGTGGCGGATGTGACAGGCAGCCAGCCCGTGCGTATTGTCGATCGCGGTGGGGAATTCATCCGCACGACGCTGGATCTGAGGGCGCAAGCGGGTTCGCCGACGGGGATTGCCAAAGTCATCACGCCGCGCTGGTCGCCTGACGGACGATGGTTTGCCTATCTCAAGCGTGAGGGACCGGTCACGCAAGTGTGGCGAGCCAACGCCGATGGAAGCCGCAGCGCGCCAATCACGCGCAGTGATGACGATGTTGAGGATTTTTACTTGGCGGGGGACGGCAACCGCCTCGTCTTTTCCGTCGCGTCTTTGCGTGAGGCGAACCAGGCTATCGACGATGAGGGGCTGACAGGTTTCCATTATGATGAACGCTTTGCACCGGGTTCCAGCCCGCGGCCTTTCCCGCCGGCCCCGACGCCGCGCATCGTCTGGTTCATGGACCTGTCGTCCGGTGCGCTGCGCCCGGCCACAAACGAGGAGCGCGCAGGTCTGGAGGCGGGAGGCCCGCATGAAGGGACCTGGAAAGAAGCGAGCAATACGCGTGGCAACCGGGCGTGGCTCGATACGTCAGCACCGACATACTGGCAGCAGCTGGGACGTCTGACAGTGGATTTTGCCGACGGTCGATCGCTCGCATGCCCAGATGCAGTGTGCGCAGGTGTTCGTCGTCCCTGGTGGACCAGGCAAGGCTACGTCCGGTTTGTGCGGCGGGAGGGCTGGGCTGACGGTTCAACCGCGATTTACCAGTGGCGGCCTGGCCATGGAAGCCCGCGAAGGATCTATGTCACTGACGACGTGCTGGTCGACTGTGTGCCCGATGGCGATGGGTTGATCTGCCTTCGCGAAAGCTCTCTCATCCCGCGCCGACTTGAACGACTTGATCCGCGAACCGGCCATCGACAGGTCCTGTTCGATCCCAACCCGGAGTTTGCGGGCCTGTCGCTCGGAAAAGCCGAGCGGCTGCATCTTACCAATGCTTATGGCCTGCCTTCGATCGCGGATCTTGTCCTGCCGGTGGGCTATCAGCCTGGCGAGCACTATCCGATGGTGGTGGTGCAGTATCATACACGGGGGTTTCTGCGAGGAGGGACAGGCGACGACTATCCCATCCAGGCCTTCGCCAATCGGGGCTACGCCGTACTCAGCGTAAGCAAACCCGCATCGATCGGCTTGTCCCGGACCACGGACTTCGCCGAAGCCGATCGAATCAACCTCAAGGATTTCGCGGATCGCCGCAGCGTCCTCTCTTCAGTCGAGCAGGGCGTCCGCCTGGCGATCGCGCGGGGTATAGCTGACCCCAAGCGTGTCGGCATCACCGGTCTGAGCGATGGCGCTTCGACGGTCATGTTCGCGCTGCTGCATAGCACGCTCTTTTCAGCTGCGGCCATGAGCCAGTGTTGTTATGATCCCACAATGACCGCAAGGGGTGGGCCCGGGGCTGCAAAGAGTTTTTACTTCTATGGCTACCCTAAGCTGACGGATCGCAGCACGCAGGCCGAGGATTTCTGGCGTCAGATCGCGCTGTCGTACAACGCCGACCGGATCCGCACCCCAATCCTGCTGCAATTGTCGGACGACGAGTACAGTAGCGCGCTCGTTACGTATACGGCGCTGCGCGAGGCAAAGGTGCCGATCGACATGTTCGTGTTCCCAGGCGAGCATCACATCAAGTGGCAACCCGCTCACCGTCTGGCCCAGTACCAGCGCTCGCTCGACTGGTTCGATTACTGGCTCAAGGACGCGCGCCCTGCGGCATACGCTCGGCCTAGGGAACTCAGCCATTGGGAGGCACTGCGTCGCGACCAGCTGTCGGCAGGAAATTCGTGAAATTCCAGAGGCGATTCCCTGTTGTCCCGGATCCGCCTCAGGATCCTTCGCCGAGCTTGGCCGTGACCCAGGCTTCTACGTTGAGCAGTTGGAGGAGGCGGACATTGCGTTCAGCGTCCATCATGCACTCGCGGCGAAGGCATTTCTCAATTGCCAGTCGGTCGATGAGACCTTGCTGCGCGAGGTGCCCATCGAGAAGGCGTCGCTCGATAAGGCTATGATGCTCTCGGATAATGGCGTTGCAGAACGGATCGGGGCTCCCCTTTGATCGTCGGGCGATGATCTGCGCCGGTAGAGCAGTGGCGAAGGCCTCGCGGGCTACAGCCCGATCATGGCCGCCATGGCGCCACTGCCAGCTGGGAATCGCGAGTGATTCCTCGACAATCGGCTGGGATAGCAGAGGGGTGATGACCGGAAGGTGGCGACTGCGATCCGGCTCCAGGCTTAACTGCGGACGAAGGAGGGCCGCGATATGTGCCGCCTTGCCCGGAAGCGCCCCAGAAGGCGCAACAAGCCACGGGTGCGCGGCGGGCTGCACCGCCAAAGCGGCACAGAGGCTCGGCTCAAGCAGAGCGGGAGTAGGGCGCCAGCGATAGGAAGGTGGTCGGAGGGTGAGGCGCAATGCCGCACGCAGCGCCGGAAAGACACCGCTCTGCGTCTGCCTGCAGACATCTTGGATGGTGGAGAAAAGACCAGGGGACAATCCTTCATGGAGTGCTCGGTCAGCGATCGCGGCGGCAGATTGGGAATAGGCAAAGACGTTGTCGCCGCCGTTGCCGTTGAAGAATGATGCGGCGCCCGCTTGCGTCGCGGCCGCGACGTGGGCAGCCTCGTAAGCCTGTTCCTGGGCGCGGCCGATGGGTCTTGGCAGGTGGTCGCCAAGCGCGCGGACCGGATCAATCCCCGCCATTTCAAAACGCTGCTCGGTCAGTCCAAGCCCCAAGTGGCTGCACAAGGACCGGGCATACGCGCGCTCGTCTCCCATCGGATCGTCCGTGAACATTGTGACGCATGTGGCGGAAACGCCTGGCGTGGCAAGGCAGGCCGCGACGATGGACGAATCCAGCCCGCCCGATATACTAACCAAGGCACGAGGATAGAGCGAAGCCCATGCCGCTACGCAGTCTTGAACAGTCTGCCGCAGTCGGTCGGCGGCGATGGCAATGGGCCTTCCCGCAACAGGCGTGGTGAAGGCCCATGGGGACCATTTTGCGGTAAGCGCCGCGCTATCGCCTTCGAGCCTGAGAGCAAAACCCGGAAGCAATTCGCTGATACCGTCCAATACGGTTTCTGCAGTTGGCAGGCCATCCCAATACAGAAAACGAGCGAGTGCCGGCCAGTCGATCGCGGGGCGTACAGTGTCGATTGCGAGGAGCAGATCGATGTCCGAGGCCATGAAGGTGGTGCTCGCCGTACGCCTGAAATAACATGGAAGTGCGCCGGACGGGTCGCGCATTACGCTTGAGCAAGTGCCGTCGGTTTTTGCCGAGACATAGCCGCCCCAGAATCGCGTAAGCAGATCGCTTTCGGTGCTGATCGGTGGCATTGCATCGAACGGCTGGGAGCAGTCGTCACGCTTTTCACGGTCATTGCGACGGAAGAGGGTGCCTAGAACGACGCCGCCTTTGGTCGGAAAAGGTGTCAACGCCGCCGGATTAGCGAGCGCCACCAGAGGGTGCTCTTGGTGGATTACGTCCAGACCTGTCAGCTCCGCCAGGCGATCCGCAGAGGGGGTATGCGCGCCGCCGTGCGCGATACTCAGGAGGTAACGTGGTCGCATGCGACAGACATGATCGGCGTGAACAGGCGAACTTGTTCGAGGTCACCAACGACGACGGCGTCGCCGAGTTGAATCCAGCAGTGCGCCGCGAAAGGATCCATGCGGACGCCGAACGCCAAAACGGGGCGAAGTCCTCGCCTCACACACAAGCGCCAGGCTGCGAGCGCCCGAGGCAGGCATTTGTCTGCAGAGCGCATCATTTGTGCTGTCGTGGCAAAGGCTGCGCCGATTCGCTGACCATCGACAACATCTCGCGAAAGCGAGGCCAGGCGGGAGGGGGCCTTGGGCAGGTCCGCCAGAACCTGTGCCAAGGGAAAACGTCGCAACGCAGTCTCGGCGCGATGCTGAGCCAGTGCGGCCCTCGCAACCTCCAGCAGGTTCCCCCGCGCCGTGGGTGCTGAGCTGGATCCGGTGCGAGCGCCATAGTCGCGCCGGATCGGCACAAGCGAAAGCGGGTGGGGATCACACTCTCCCGGGCCGGAAGCCAGGATGTTGCAACGCAAAAGGCGCTGCAGTGCGGCTTCGCCAGGATCGCCACCCGCGGCCCAACTCTGGAACGCGCCCTGCAAGGCATGGGGAAGTGTGAAGTACTGATCCTGTTCAATATCAAGGAAGACGGCGCGGTCCGCGCAGATGCACCAGAAGAGACCTTCACGTACTCGCATGATTCCGTGCATCCCCGAAAAGGGCGCGTGCCCCTTCAAAAGGGGCACGCGCGTCTTATGGTCAGTCGTCCGTGAGACCGCTGCCGGTGAGCTGAAGACCTCGCTCGAAATCATTGATCCCGACTTGGCCACCCTTGGTCTCGGTGCTCACCGCACCAAGCTCGACCATGGTATCTTCTTCTACATGCTCCATGACATTTCTCCGTTGCTGCGACATGCAGCAGCGGAATTATGACCCTGAGAGTTGTTGGGAAGAAGGATATATGGAAAATATGCAACGAATATATGCGGAAGTAAAAATGTCTTCATAAATAAAAAGCGCAAAATGCTGAAAATTAATTCTCCAAGACGGCCATTTTTGGGAACTTGGATGTGTTGATAGGCATATATTGGCTAAATGGAGGGGCCTTTCGGCGGGATTTGCTTAGATTTCAGCTTGAGTGCGCATTGCTTTGATAACAGTTCTGGCCATGCGCTTACGAGAGGTATGGTAGGTCGCAAGCAGACGCCGCAGTCCTGCTAAATCCTGCGACGAAGCCGCCGCGTGGATCGCCGACAGCTCTTCTCGACCGCTCAATTCATAGGTCATTTCGATATGCCGCGCGGCGCCGAGCCGCGCGTTTGTCCAGCGCATTGCCTCCGCGTGGATCAGACTGGATGAGGCGCGGGCAATAGCGGTAAATATCCTTTCAACGGCCTGGACACTGTAATCATAGTCTTCTTCTGGCAGCGCTATGCCGGACAGTGTGCGCCGGCGCAGCGCCGAAAGAACCAACTCTTGGTTCCAATCGTAAAGCTCGCGCAAATCGGCTTCTTCCATAGGGAAGGCGAAGTAGCCGTCGCCATGGCGGAGCTCGACGAGGTGCTCGCCTGCCAGAATGTGCAATGCATCTCGCACTGGTGTCACGCTGATGCTCAGCTCATCGGCCACCATGAGAGGTTCGATTCGGCCACCTGGTCGCACTTCAAGGTGGGCAAGCCGGTGCCGGATCGCGTCGTACGCGCGCCTGGTTGCTGGCCCCAATCTATTCATACCAAGCAGGCCATGCTCGCGCCGGCGATGTTGTCCACCATCCTCGGACCTTGCTGCATGTGGGGGAAGTGGTTGAACTCGAGATGCACGCTGGTCATAGCCTTCCTCTGTCATCAGTGGGTTGACAGGGTAAGGCAGGCTAACGGCTAAGCGTCGAGCAAAGTGCGATTTCTCACCGCCTTTCAAGAGTAGCGAATCAGTCTGCATCCAAAGAAAGGTGGTGCGATCCGTAGAAATCGTGCGGGTTACGCACCAAATTCTTGCGCCGTTTTCCACGCTTGAATGCCTACTGATTCGACCTGTCGTTAATTGCAGTTGCCTTCTTCCGAGAATCGACTTGCCGCAAAGGGCGTTTACGGTAGGCTCGGCCCTCTGGCGGTAGTCCGGTCAAGCGACCAGTCTCGGGAAGAAAGGGGCTGCAGATGGATTCGGTGTCGGCTCGGTTTGCAAATGGTGGAGACACCCTTGCCGCGGCCTTTCGCAAAATTCGACGCGAGCGTGGTCTGCGTACGGCCGAAGTGGCCCAGCGCATGGGCATGGCGCTGCGTAGCTATGAAAATTTCGAGGCGGGACGCAGCCGACTGGATATTGCCCGCATATGCGAATTCGCGGAGGCCACCGACAGCGATCCCTTTGCGATCCTTTTTTCGGTGCCGTTTCGCTCTTCCGAATTTGCGGTCGCCTGCGCGGACACAAAGCTCGTTTATATCATGATGATGCTCCTTGAAACCTTCTTCGAGGAGCACGGTAGGGATATAGCCTTGCTGGAGCCGCCGAATTTGATTGGCGGCTTTGAACGCGTGTTCAAGGATCTTGGGGCCAAGCTGCGGGAAAACGAGACGACGCTCAGCCGCTTCTTTGAAGGGCGCCAGGGAAATTCGATTTCACTCGGAAATCTCAGCGTTCGCGGCCTGCGCAAGAAACGCGCTTAGTGGATACCGCGCAGCAGCATGACATAGCCTCCGGCAGCTAGACGCCGGGCGCGGCTGATGAGCCGCCGAGTTTGCATCCTCAGGTAGTCGGATGGGTGGCCCCAATCGCGCGCGACGACCTCTTCGCCGAACAGCGAGCACGCGATTAAATGTGCCGAGGAATGACTGGCCAGCGCGTTAAGCGTTCGTAGCAGCATAATGGGACGGCTCGGGTTAGACGCTGGCGTGGAAACACCGGCTGTAACGCGGCCTAACCGCATAATCGCGTCGAGTTGGCGCAGCGCCAATATCCGGCGAGCGAAATGCTCCCTTCCTGACAGATGGTATGTCAGGCAAACCGGCCCATCGAGCAGCGAGCCCTCGTGAATGCTCAGCCGGACGGCATTGCGGCCATAGCCGATTAGCGCTTCCTCGCCGGCCCGATCTTTCAGTACCGTGACGCCAAGTTGGCTGCGATGGATGTCAAACGCGTCCGCACTTTGCGCCGAACATGCACGTGCCGTCGCCCTTATCGTCAGGGGATCCAGTTTGTGATCCCACATCAGCCGAGCGTTGGCGGCATTCAGCTCTGGGGTTTCCTCGAAAGCGCAAGCCCCATTGCGGCGTGGCCGTGACGGCGACAATCACCTCGATTTTGCCATCGCGAATGCCGACCCGCCTGTTGGCAGGCACGGCCGCGCAATAGTCGCCCCGGCGCCTTAGAACTTCCCAGGCAAAGGCGCGGGGGTCAGAAAGAAGCGCTGGATCAGGCAGAGCGCGCGCAACGATCTGGGGGTGAGGTTCAGACAAAGCAAGACATGCCATTGGCGGTGCTCCATGGATCTGTGAGACAGCCAATGGACACTGATGCTTCGTGACACTTCGTTTAAACCACTGCAAATTGGCGATATTTTGCGGTCAGAACCCCATGAAACGCAACTTGGCTTCGCGCCTTCGCGGAAATCTCGCGGTCCGCCCACCTGATGCCGACGCGTTTCCCGCAGCTTTTTCGCAGGCCAGGCGATTCGGGAAGGGGGCGGGTGGTGGAACACCTCAACGAGTAAGGGTCCGCTGCTTCGGAATGGGCCTGCAGCCGATAACCCCCGGCCAGTGGCGCGCCCCTATCTCGCGGCACCCGCGCTGCCAGCCCTAGCGGCAATGCCACTCGATATCAACGCGGCTCTGAGACAACGTGTGCTCATCTCCAGTGCGGTGTAGAAGGGCGCCGCCTTCGAGCAGGCTTTTGGAAAGAGCCCGCCCCATTGACCCTCACTAATAGGTCAACGACGCCTTCTCTCACCCGTGTCGCGCGCGGGCGTAGCAGTTTGTCAGTCACACCCTTGGCCGACGAGGCATGCCTCCTCGGTGTCAGGTTAATGACTGCCGGCTATCTCGGTGGCACCTAACTTGGCCGATTCCTCCTGCGCGGCGAGTTCTGGGTCAGCGGCACTCGGTCCGCCGTCCGACTTAAGCGCACTGCTGCCCTTTTCCACGCCGGACAATGCAAGAACGTACTGCTTCAGCCAGTGCAGGACGTCCATTTCCTTCACGGAAGCGAGCAGCGCGGCATGCCGGCGCTTACGTTCCTTCAACGGCATATCCAAGGCGCGGCTGATCGTCTCGGCGACATGTTCCACCGAGTGCGGGTTGACCAGCAGGGCGTCCTTGAGTTGGGTGGCCGCGCCGGCAAACTGTGAAAGGATCAGCACGCCGGGATCCTCTGGATCCTGGGCTGCCACGTATTCCTTTGCCACAAGGTTCATGCCGTCGCGCAGTGGAGTCACCAACCCGACATTTGCCGCGCGATAGAACCCTGCAAGTTCAGCCCGGGGATAGCCCCGGTTAACGTACCGGATGGGTACGAAATCGACATTGGCGTGAGCGCCATTGATGTGCCCTGTCTTTCGCTCGAGGTCCTCGCGAATCTGCTGATAGCTTTCAACGTCGCCCCGACTTGGCGGCGCGATCTGGAGAAGGACTGCCTTGCCCGCCATATCGGGGTGATCGGAAAGAAAACGGCTGAAGCTTTCGAAGCGCTCACCCAGCCCCTTGGAGTAGTCCAGTCTATCCACGCCGATAAGAATTTTCCGGCCCCTGACGCTATCCCTGAGCCGCTGGTGCGCTTCCTTGGCAACGTCGCTCTTCGCCGCTTCCGAGAATTCGGCGTAGTCGATCCCTATCGGAAAAGCGCGGGCGATCACGCGGCGGCCTTGATAGTCGATTGAATTGTCGAGGTTGACCGTCAGACCCATTTCCTTCTGGACATAATGAAGGAAGCTTTCGAGCCATTCGGTCGTTTGCAGGCCAATCACGTCGTATTCGAGCATCGATGCGACGAGGCGCTCATGGAAGGGCAGCGACGCCAAAAGCCGGGTTGGCGGCCACGGGGTGTGCAGGAACAGGCCGATGCGGTTCTTGATGCCCTTGCGGCGCAAGATTGAGCCCAACGGAAGCAGATGGTAGTCATGCACCCAGACGAGATCATCGTCGGCGATCAAAGGGTAGACCGAATCCGCAAATCGCTCATTGACGCGCTCGTAACCTTCACCGAAATTGCGATCATATTCTGTTAGATCAATTCGGTAGTGAAATAACGGCCAAAGAGTTCTGTTGGCGTATCCGTTATAGTACTCTTCCACATCTTGTGCTTCGAGGTCGATTGTCGCTGTTGTCACGCCCTCATTGCGTTGCATATCGAGGTGGCCCGTAAATTCCTCTGTTTCCTGACCGGACCAGCCAAACCAGATGCCGCCATGTTCGCGAAGCGCCGAATTCAAGGCGACAGCAAGACCACCTTGCGCCCCCGCCGCGCCTGCGGCGCTTGGCACGCTTACGCGGTTCGAGATGACGATCAATCGGCCCATGTTCTGTCCTTCGTATTACGCGTCGCACCTTTCACACGTTCCCATCGAACGCTTGAGGGCTCGCAGCAGCTGCGGGTAGTTTGTGCGCGTTAACGCCAGTCCCGCCACGACCGGGACAATTGCCCGGCGCAATTTATGATACCTACCAGCGAGTAGGTTTGGGGAAAGTTCCCCCAAAGCTCTGAGGTTTCGAAATCCATATCCTCGGACAAGAGGCCGGAGCGCGTGCGGTGAGCCAGCATCGCTTCGAAGAGGCGCCGGGCCTCCTCATCCTCTCCGCTGCGGTGAAGCGCCTCGATCAACCAGAAGGTGCAGATGTTGAAAGCTGTCTCGGGAAGCCCGAAATCGTCTTCGCTGTCATAGCGAAGCATGTGCTCGCCTCGGCGCAACGCCTTCTGAACGGCCTTCAGGGTTGCGCGAAACCGGGGATCTTCCGGCGGCAGATAGCGCAGTTCCACCATCTGTAGCAGGCTTGCGTCGAGTTGCGACCCGCCGAAACTGGCCGCATAATGCCCGCCTGCGTCATGACCTTCCACTTCGTGCCAAGCACCCGCATCAATGTTTGCACGTATGGTGTCCGCCCGGTCGCGCCAGAAGGCAGCGCGCTCGTCCAGACCGAGATACTGCGCGGCGTTGGACAGGCGGTCGCACGCGGCCCAGCTCATGACGCTGGAATAGGTGTGGACCGCAGTTCGGGTGCGCAATTCCCACAGCCCGGCATCGGGCATATCGTGGGTTTTCCATGCCATTTCGCCGACCTGCTCGAGACTGCGGAAATCGTCCTCGTTGGCGATGCGCAGCAGGCGCTGGTCGAGGAATCCCTGGATCGAAGGCAGCACGATCTGGCCGTAGCAGTCGTTCTGCACTTGGTAATAGGCTGCGTTCCCGACGCGTACCGGGCCGGTGTTGCGGTACCCCGGCAGATCGGCAGCCTCCCATTCGATGATCTCCTTGGCCCCGCTGACCGCATAGAGAGGCTGGACGACCCCGTCAGGTGCATCGGCAACGATGTTGCGCAGATAGGCTAGGTACTTCTCAAGGACGTCCAGGGCACCAAGATGGTTGAGGGCCTGAACGGTGTAGTAGGCATCGCGTATCCAGCAATACCGGTAGTCCCAGTTCCGCTGGCTGCCCGGCGCTTCGGGGATGGAGGTCGTCAAGGCCGCGACGATCGCGCCGGTTTCCTCGTGCTGGCACAGCTTGAGCGTGATGGCTGCGCGGATCACCGCATCCTGCCAGTCGAGCGGGGTGGCAAGACCGCGCACCCACAGGCGCCAGTAATTGCCGGTCCGCTGGAGCATCGCCTCAAGATCGTGCTCGATGTTGCCAGAAAACGGCTCATCCGGGCCAAGGAAGAAGTGCAGCGGCTTTTCCAGGCGGAACCAACGCTCGTCGAGCACGTAGCCGACCGGCGCATCAGTGGTCAGGCGCAGGGAATTGCGCTCCACCAGATAACGAATGTGGTTCGAACCCTGCGTGATCGGGGCGAGTTTCGCGCCATAACCGCTCATCGGCGTGAGGATCGTGCGAATGCGCGGGGCTCCGGATACGGGCCGGACGATGCGCGCGAAGGCAACCGGGCGGTACATCCGGCCAGATCGTTCGAAGCGGGGCGCGAAATCGTAGATTTCCACCGCCCCTCCGCTCGCGTCTTCAAGCCGGGTCACGAGTATGGGTGTATTGCGCAGATAGTGTTGCTGGACCGAGACTTGGTTCTCCAGCTCGAAGCGCCAGGTGCCAGCATCCTGCCCCCCGTCTCCGCGAAGCAGGGCACAGAAAGTGGGATCTCCGTCGACGCGCGGGACACAGCCCCAGACGATGGCGCCGGACTCGTTGATGAGAGCGCTGACCTGGCAGTTGCCGATCGGCCAGAGTTCCAGCGAAGTCGGTACGGGCGACGTCATGGGCGGAAATCTCCTTTATGAACGGCCTCGAGGCCGGCTTCCAGCCATCTGTGCACTTCGGCGACGCCGTCGAGGCGAGAAGTAGCTGCGGTGGGTCGAGGGGCGCCAACCAGCACGCCCTCGCCATCGTACCGGCGCACGGCCGCAAATGCGTCCTCGTCGGTCACGTCGTCTCCTATGAAGATCGGGATGGCGCCATCGAACGCCGGAAGGGCCATGAAGCGCTCTACGGCCGAACCTTTGTCCGACCCGGGCATCGTCACTTCGATCACCTTTTTGCCGTGCTTGATGGCCAGGCCGAATTTGGCAGCCAGGTTTTCTGTGCAGGCACGAAGATCAGGCAGCACTTCAGGATGATGGCGGTAATGGATTGCCGCGCTGAATGGCTTGGGTTCAACAAGAAGTCCGCCGCTTGCCTGGGCGAAGCGGTTGAGCTCGTCAACAACTGCGCCGGGCAGCGGGGCGGCGAGGGGCTCGATCTCGGCATTTGCCGCGGGCCGGAATTCGCCGCCGTGCGATCCTGCGATAGCCAGGCTGATCGGCCCCAGCAAAGCCTCGAGGGCAGCGATAGACCGGCCGGTTACGATCGCCAGACGGCCGTCGAGCTTACGGGAAAGCTGCACGAGAAGCGCAGGCAGGAATTCCGAAACGACGACGTCGTCCGGGTGATCGGCGATTTCGACCAGGGTTCCGTCGAAATCGAGGAAAAGTGCCGTCGATTGCGAAAGCCTGAGGCGAGGCGGCGGGCCGAGAACAGTATCATTGGTAAAAAGGGAGGCTCGATGCGCCGCCTGTGACGGGCCGTCGCTCGATTTGATCATCTATATTTCAGCCTTGCACCAAGTTCATGCCCTTCTTGAAGGGCTGCCAGATGGTTCAATCACATGCTGCGCCGCAATTGGTCACCGGTCAACCAACGAGCCGCCTTTGTGTTCCCGTCCAATCTGACGGAGCAGAGGTATTTAGTTGTGCACTGTTGCATCGCAGCACGCTCCGGCTATTACCGGTTTTCCCAGAGTATTCTGCATCCGTGAGTCACCGTTCGGCCATGTCCATAATCGTACCGGTAATTCTCTGCGGCGGTAGCGGCACGCGCCTGTGGCCACGCAGCCGGGCCGCGATGCCCAAACCGTTCCTGCCGCTGGTCGGCGACAGCACCCTGTTCGAAGCGGCGCTGGCCCGCTGCCCGGGTTCCGGAGGCTTTGCGGCCCCGGTCGTGGTGACCGGCCACAAGCACCTCGCCCATGTCGAGGCGCAATTGGGCGCGGTCGAGGGGGCGCAGGTCATCGTCGAGCCTTCGGCGCGCAACACCGCAGCCGCCATTGCGCTCGCCGCCTGCCGTCTGCCCGAAGACGCGGTCATGCTCGTGTGTCCGAGCGACCACCACATCGGCAATACCGAGGCTTTCGCCGTTGCCGCGGCGTCTGCGGCGAAGCTGGCGGAGCAGGGATGGCTGGTGTCCTTCGGCATCGAGGCGACGGCGCCCGAGACCGGCTTCGGTTATCTCAAGCGCGGCGATGCGATCCCCGAGCACGGCGGTTTCCGCACCGCGCAGTTCGTCGAGAAGCCGGATCTGGAGCGCGCCAAGGCTTTCCTTGCCGAGGGAATCTACGCCTGGAACGGCGGCATCTTCGCGTTCCGGGTGAAGGATTTCCTTGCCGAACTGACCGCGCATCGGCCGAACGTTGCCGCCAGCGTCGCCGATGCGGTGGCGAAGGGCGCCGAGGATGGCCAGCGCTTCCATCCGGACGCGGCAACCTTTGCCGAAGTGCCAAGTGTCTCGGTCGATTACGCGGTGATGGAGAACACCACCCGCGCGGCGATGGTGCCCGCCGACATGGACTGGTCCGACATCGGCAACTGGCAGGCGCT
>NZ_ALVC01000007.1:0-16482 GCF_000293195.2 Sphingomonas sp. LH128 | reverse complement strand
GAGGATAGGCCCAGCGACGGATACGGGTAGTGCGGTAACCAACCCGCGGATGAGAGCATGATCAATCGTCGTCGATCAGGCGCCCGCGGCACACCCGCCAAGGTCAATGTAACCGCTGGTCTTGCAGCCGGCGAAGGAGTAAACTCGACCAGCGTTTCGGATGGCAGTCATGAGAGGTGTCATTTTGCCCCGAGCCGGAACCGACCCCATCTCGGAAACCCCTCTCCTGCCCTCACGACGCACCTAGGCGGCGCTAGGACGCGATTCCGCCGCCACCTCGCCACCTTCTTCCCGCTAAGCCTGCGCCGCGTAGCGGCGCATTGGTGACGCCGAAGGCGGCACGCAGCGAACTACACATTGGCCGGTAGGCCAATTCCGCATTATCTATTTCTAACTCTGCCGGGATTCATTCTGCCTATCTGAATCACGTTCCTGGCTCATGATCGATCGCCCAAGCCGAGCAAGAATCGCCGCAAGTCCCGGATCGTCCACGAGCTGAGCGGGTTGCTCGTCGAGCGGCAACCTAGCGACCATCGCCCTGCCCTCCTCGATCGCCGCCTTGCGCCGATCGGTGTCATCCTCGGGAAGCGGTGCGGTGATGCCGCGTTCCACCTGGGCGGGGAGCATTAGCCGATAGGCGTTCGAGGTCTGCTTGACCTGCGGCCCGCGCAGCCCCGCATTGCCGGTCGGCACATAGCGGCGAAGCCAATCAAGGAAGCCATGCGCCTTGAGCCGTTTGAGCGCGTCCGCCACCGCCGCGATCGAGCGGCCGATGCGAAGCGCCAGCGTCGCGATGGCCGGGTCGAGGCGACCGGTCTTATAGTCGATCAGGCGTAGTAGCTCGCGCAACACCTCAAGCCCGACATGGCCGATTGCTCCGTTCTCGCGGTTGTTGCGCGCGCGCCGGTTGGCGAGCCGTTTCAGGCGGTCATATTTCTCGGCCGCCTGCATGAAGCGAGCGACATTCTTGGGATTGAACGGCTGCCAGAACCGCCCTTCTCCGCCCTCCTCGGTGCGGCTGTAGCGATGGACCCGCTGGCCGGTCTGACGGCCCGGCCGTCGCCCTTTTGTCGCCCCTCCCAAGGCCTCGAACACAGTTTGCATGGGAACCTCCCGTCGATCGGTTGGCCCGGCTGCTGGCGGCAATCCCTCATGGACATAGCTCTCCCGTGCTCGAAAACAGCGTTTTCGAGTTGACTTCTCGCCTGATCTGCGGGAGGCTTGTTCTTGCGACAGAACGCGGGCCTCTTCCCGCAAATCAGACTTTCCGAGAGCCCGGCCGCCAAGCCGGGCTTTCGTCGTTTTGGCCCTAGCGGTGCCACCCGCTATGATCGCCACGACGAATCGACGAACAAGTTCGCCGACACTGAAGCCTGTCAGATTCCTATGCTGTTGGGAAGTGCGCTCTATAACGCTGGCGCAATAGTTTAAGTGTTCACGTGTTCACGTGTTCACGTGTTCATATGTGAGCCTGTTCACTTCTCAACGGGCTGATTGTATTTCTGGAGAATGTCGAGGACGGCCTCGGTCAACATTGCCTCGATCGTGCTGTCTTCCTTGACGGCGAGGATCGCGAACGCTCGGGCAACCGCTGGATCAAACCGGCCAGCGATCGACTTCTTCCCGATGCGGTTGCGCTGGCGGCGCGGCGCTTCGATCGGCAACATCGGTTCTTCAACCTCCGCAGCCGGACCGGTCGGCTTCCTGGCGTTTGTCGATCTTGCCACCCCCAAGCTCCTAAATCTTTGTGTTCACACATTCACATATTCACACGTGGACAGCTACCGCTCGCCGAACGGGTGCTTGCCGTGCTGGCGCATGAGGAGGTCGATGGCTTCGCCAAGGAGGGCCTGCAATGTCGTTCCCTGCTCGGCCGCCAGCATGTTCAGACCGCGACTGACCTCGGGGCTGAAATAGGCACTCACGGCCTTCTTGCCCTGCCGGGCCTGGGCACGGGCGGTCGGCGCCGCAGTCGTCGGGTCGGAACTGTCGCCGATCGCGCCGGCCTTCTCCGCCCGTTGCTGCTTCATCGCGCCGAACTTGCTCATGCCGCGCCCCGTTTTCTGTTCACTCGTGAACGTGTGGACACGTTCACCTGCTTACTTGTCCATGCCCATAAAGCGGTAACTTCCTCGGCCGCTTTGCCTTCAGGTTCCAACTCGATCGCGGTTTTTCCCTGCGCCGTGCTGTGATGATAGATCGCCCGCTGGGTGAGCATTACGGGCGCAACGTCCACGCCCATGCCCGCGACACCATCGCCGCCCTCGATCAGCTCGCGGGCATCTCGGTAGGTTGTCGGCGCGCGCTGGGGACCGCCCATGAACAGCACGAACGCGGGTTTGCCGGTCGCCTGTACCAGCTCGGCGGTCATCTCGACGGCTTTGAGATCGAACGCTTGCGGACGACAGGGAATCAACACCAGGTCCGCTACCTTGCAGGCTTCCCGCGCCATAATGTCGGCATGGGGTGGGGTATCGATCACCACTAGGTCGGCACCAAGCTCGGCCGCTTGCTGGAGCTTGCGCGGCAAGAGGGAAGGGGAGGCGCAATCGACCACCTCCAGGTCCGACGCTCCGCGCCACTCGCTCCAGTGGCTCGCTGTGGCTTGCGGGTCAGTGTCGAGAATCAACGCAGTAAGCCCCGCGCCCGCGCCGGCTGCGGCTAGGTGGATCGCCAAGGTCGTCTTGCCCGCGCCGCCTTTCTGGCTGATGACGGTGATGACCTTCATGTGAACCCCTGAACACGTGAACACGTGAACGTGTGAACGATGGAGTCGCGGCGGTCAACGGTTTCGATTGGCGGCGATCCGCCGTGCGGATCCTCGCCCGCCAGCCGATCGGAACCCGGTAGGGCCAAGACGGCTTGGGCTTGGGGAGCGAAGCGACTGAGAGCGGCGGTGCCGCGTAGCGGCAGGCGCCAGACTCTATCGCCGGTAGTCAGCTAGACGAGTTCGAGCTGAACGCGCCGGCCAACGACCGCTGCGGCCCGCTGCAGCGTCTCAATGGTCACATTGCCGTCCTTGGGATCAAGCACGCGATCAACCTGGGTGCGGCTGGTGTGCATCATCATGGCGAGGCGGTTCTTGCTGAGCTTGCGCTCCTTCATCGCATCGGCGAGCTGCCACGCAATAACCTCCTTGATCGCCCTGGCCTGAAACTCGCCAAGGACGCCTTCCTGTTCCAGAAAACTGTCGAGGGTCGGACCCCGGTGCTTGTTATCAGCCATTTTCGACCTCCTTCTGGCGCTTGCGCGCGAGTTCCAAATCCGATGCCGGCGTCTTGTTCGCCTTCTTGATGAAGCCGTGCAGCGCATACAGCTCGCCAGCCTGGAAGCAGAACATGACCCTCGCGATCGTCCCGTCCGGTAACGACGTGCGAACCTCGAACAGTCCCTTTCCCATCGGCCGTACCAGCGGCATACCTACCGGCCATCGAAACTGGACACGTTGCAAGTCCTGCCCGATCTCGCGTCGATTGACCTCCACAAGCCCGAGCAACCAGTCCCTGACCGGCACGTTGCCGGCGTCGGTCTGGTAGAACACCAGTTCAATTCTATGCGGCGGGTTCGTGCTCATCTGTGCCTTATAAAGTGCAATGCACCATATAAGGTGCAACTGTCAAGGGTGGGGCCGTCAGGCCACGCCCACAGGGTTGGGTGGGTGAGACCAAAACGCGGCTGCCGAACGGCAGCCTCAATCACCCTGTTGCCTGGCGCGCCCGATGATCGCGCAACACGCGCTGCACGGTCGAGCGCGACACGCGGAATAGATTGGCGAGCTGGGCAGGGGAGCCTTGGCCGGACTCGGCCTTGGCGATGATCTCGGCCCGCTGGGGACCGGTGAGGCTGGGGCGGCGTCCAAGGTGCCGGCCGGCTTTGCGGGCGTGCGCCAGCCCGTTCATGGTCCGCTCTCGGATCATGGCGCGCTCGAACTCGGCGAACGCGCCTAGCATCTGCGTCATCAACCGACCGGGGGCGGTGGTGGTGTCGATCGACTCGGTCAGCGATCGGAACCCCGCGCCTGCGGCGGTGATTGCCTCCAGCGTGAACAGGAGGTCGCGAAGCGAGCGCGATAAGCGGTCGAGCTTCCACACTACGAACACATCGCCGGGCTGCAAGCCGCCGATCGCGCGCACCAGCTCGGGGCGGTCAGCTCGGCCGCCCGATGCCTCCTCTTGGTAGATGGGATCGCACCCGGCATCGCGGAGCGCGCGAAGCTGCGGGTCTATATCCTGGGAGTCGCCTCGCGACACGCGGGCATAGCCGATTTCCATGCCTCGTTTTGGCACGGGGTTGTGACACCTGCAAACCCTTGGAAAAGCTGGAGCAGGGGGCTGGTGTCAAAACCGATCGAGACCGTTGAAAAACGCATGCTTGCTACCGCCCGGGCAGCGTGATTCACTCCTGCGAAGCAGCGGGGAGTAGGGACATGATGGGTCGGCAGGTAGCGCAGGGCGCGCTGTTCTACGGGTTCCGGCTCGACGATCATGTGCCCGCTGACCACCTGCTCCGACGTATCGACGGCCTCTTCGATTTCGGCTTCGTGCGCGACGCACTGGCGGCGAGCTACAGCATGACCGGGCGACCCTCGATCGATCCGGAACTGATGCTGCGGATGCTGCTGGTCGGCTACCTGTTCGGCATCCGCTCAGAACGGCGCTTGTGCGAGGAGGTGCACCTCAACCTCGCTTACCGCTGGTTCTGTCGGCTCGATCTGGCCGATCGGGTGCCTGATCATTCGACTTTCTCAAAGAACCGGCATGGTCGCTTCCGCGCCTGCGACCTGCATCGTCTCCTGTTCGAACAGGTGGTCGCCAAGTGCGCCGCGGCCGGGCTGGTGGCGGGGCGCGACGTGGCGGTGGACGGCAGCACGGTCATGGCCGATGCCAGCCGGGAGAAGAAGCTGAAGGGTGCCGAGGCAGCTGACGAACTGCGTGCTCGGGAGAGCGTCTCGCGGCCCGTTGCCGAGTATCTCGCGGCGCTCGATGCCGCGTTGCCGCCAGGTCCGGACGAGCCGGCCTCCGTCGAGCCGGCAAGCATCTCGCCAACTGACCCGCAGGCGGCGCTCACCTGCAAGCACGGGCCGGCACGCTACGCCTATGCTATCAACCCGCTGCTCGACCTCGACACTGACTGTATCCTCGACGTTGAGGCAACGCCCGCGCGCTTCGCAGCTGAAGTGGCCGCGACCCGGACGCTGGTGTCACGCATCGGGACCAAGCTGGGCATCGCGCCTGCGAGCCTCTCGGCCGACAAGGCGTATGGCAGCGGCCCACTGCTCGGCTGGCTGGTCGACCGGAACATCACGCCGTACATTCCGGTCATCGACCGCGGTCGCCAGCGCGATGCCTTCTTCACCCGCGATGCCTTTCGCTACGACCGCGAGGCCGACGCGTATCGCTGCCCGGCAGACAAGCTGCTTGGCTATTGCGGCACTAATCGCGCCAGTCAGGTCCGCGTCTACCGAAGCCGTCCCGCCGATTGCATCGCCTGCGAACTGAAACCCCAATGCACCATCGGCAAGAAGCGCGGTGTCACCCGCCTGGTGAGCGAGGATGCCCGTGATACCGTTCGTGCCCTTGCCGGCACCGAGGCCTACGTGCAGGCGCGGCGTCGAAGACAGCGGATCGAGCGCGTGTTCGGCCACCTGAAACGCAACCTGGGTCTACGAACGCTCAAGTTGCGAGGTCTCGCCGGAGCCGCGGAAGAGTTCACCATGGCCGCCGCGGCCTACAACCTCCAGCTGCTCGCGAGACAGGCCGTGCCGGCCTGATACGTAGGCCATCTTACCGATCACCGATGACAGTAGCCGTCCCCACGCGGCTCCAAGCAGCCGTTTTTCAACGGTCTCGACCGTCTGTGAAACACTCATGAAGCTCGGATATGCGCGGATTTCCAAAGCAGACGGCTCGCAGACCCTCGACCTTCAGATGGATGCGCTCACGGCGGCCGATGTCACTCCCGACCACGTCTACAAGGACGAAGCGTCTGGAAAGCGGGATGATCGTCCGGGGCTGGAAGCCTGCCTGAAAGCGCTACGGCCAGGCGACACACTTTATATATGGAAGCTTGACCGGCTGGGACGCGATCTCAAGCATTTGGTCACGACCGTACGCAGTCTGTCTGAACGAGGCGTCGGGCTTTGCGTCCTCACCGGCCAGGGCGTCGATATAGACACCACCACATCAAGCGGCAAACTGATATTCGGGATATTCGCGGCACTGGCCGAGTTCAAGGGCGATCTCATTCGCGAACGCACAATGGCGGGTCTCGCCGCTGCCCGCGCACGCGGACGTAAAGGCGGCCGCCAATTCGAGCTGACCAAAAACCAGATCCGCCTGGCCCAGTCTGCGATGGCCAATCGCGACACGAATATCGCTGACCTATGCCGTGAACTCGGCATTAGCCGCGCGACGCTCTATCGCTACGTCGGACCGAACGGCCAGTTGCGCGATCATGCAAAGCGGGTCCTCAAAGTCGCGTCCGGCACTCCGAATGCCCTCAGTGCTTGACCGAAATTCCTATGTCGCGTTCGGTACTTTTGCGGGGATGGACCCGATCCTCACCGGCTATGGCAATCTCGCCACCGCGGTGGCCGCCGTGAAGGAAGGGGCGATCGACTATCTGGCAAAGCCGGTCGACCCGGAAGACCTGGTGGCGGCTCTGCTCAGCCCGCCGGGCGAACGGCCCGAGCCACCGTCCGAGCCGATGTCAGCCGATCGCGTGCGCTGGGAACATATCCAGCGCGTCTATGAACTGTGTGACCGCAATGTCTCGGAGACCGCGCGCCGGCTGAAGATGCACCGGCGCACGCTCCAGCGGATCCTCGCCAAGCGCAGCCCGCGCTGATCCCCACGCGCGCTGCGCTCCGGCGCCACCGCGCCCCGCGCCTTTCTGTCGTTTTCGGGCCATCCGCTGCCGTTTCGGGCTAGCGGGCCAAGCGCCTGCGTGCATAGCCTGACCCCAGTCCAGCAGATACAGAAGGTTTGATTTCCACTCTCCCCCTGAAGTGTGCACCAATAACATAACAATATCCAACGCGACCGCATCAATCGTGACTGCGCGCCAGCCGCAGTCCAAAAGGGGTATTATTGATGAGAAGACATGGCCTCGTCTCCAGAGCCGCGCTGATGGCATCGGCAGCCCTGATTTCCGGACAGCCGGCCCGAGCCGCCGATGCTGCATCCGATGAGCAGACCGCGGCGGCCCAGTCGGCCCTTTCGGGTGAAATCGTCGTCACCGCGCAACGGCGCGAGCAGAATGTCCAGGACGTCGGCATCGCAATCGCCGCCTTCTCGGGCGAACAGCTGCGCACGCTCAACATCGTCGACAGCCGCGAACTCGCCGCGCTCACGCCCGGCGTCTCGACGAGCGGCAGCCTTGCCGGACAGAATACCCAATATACCATCCGGGGCGTCAACCAGATCGACCCCAACGACATCGTCGAGGCGCCCAATGCCGTCTACCTCGACGAGGGCTATATCGCGATCGCCCAGGGCCAGACTTTCTCACTGCTCGATATCGACCGGGTCGAGATCCTGAAAGGCCCGCAGGCAACCCTGTTCGGACGCAACGCGACCGGCGGCCTCGTCCATTACGTCACCCGCAAGCCGAGTCTCTCCGGCGTGGAAGGATTCGTCGAGCTTGGCTACGGACTGTACGACAGTCCGAGCACGCCCGGCGCGTTCCGGGGCGAGGCTGCGCTGAACGTGCCGCTGGCCGCAACGCTCGCCGCCCGCGCCGTCGTGATGTGGAGCAAGGCCGAGCCCTATCTCAAAAACAAATATCCCGATCAGGCGGTCGGCGGCCCGCCGGGGCCGGGCGCGGGTGCCGACCTCGGCAATGACGACACGCTGGCCGGACGGCTCACGCTGCTGTTCGAACCCTCGGACAGCGCGCGCTTCATCCTCGCCTTCAACGGCGCGCGCAGCCACCTTTCCACCGGGCCCTACCAGAACAAGCCGGTGATCGCCCATTATGATGCCAACCAGGAGCTGATCAACGTCACCGACGTTCAGCCAGGCGAGACAAGGGCGTCCATCGGCGCCGACGGCCAGGACCTGGGCTCCGACCTCAACAACGACGGCATACTGGGCGACACGGTCGGCCGTCTGCGGCCCGGCGGCGACCTGTTCGGCTACATCGACCCGGACGGCAAGGATTTCACATGGTCGGGCGATTTCGCTTTCGCCAATCCCGGCCGGGTCAAGACGACGGGCGTCAACCTCACGTCGGAATTCGACCTTTCGGACAGCGTGTCGCTGATCGTGGTGTCGGATTTCAAGCATTTCTACAAGAAACTGTTCGTGGACACCGATTCAGGACCTGAAAATCTCGCGGAAAACTATGCGCGCGTGAATGCGGACACATTTTCGCAGGAAGTGCGGATAAACGGAAAATCGGATTCCCTCGAATGGATCGCGGGCCTCTATTATCTCTATATCGACAATAAATCGGATAACGGACTCAAGTTTCCGGTCAACAGCATTGCGTCCCCGTTCCCGATGGACCTCGCATCCGTCGCCCATCTGAAGACCAACTCCTATTCTGGCTTCGGCCAGATCGACTGGAAATTTGCACCGCAGCTCAACCTCATCGTCGGCGGGCGCATCATCCGCGAAGAGAAGGATTATCATTTCACGCAGGCGATCTTCCCGACCGTCGGCTCGAACGACATCCATCTCGGAACCCCGATCATCATCGGCCCGGTGTTCGGGCCGTCCGGCCCCGCCCCCTATCAGGACAGTCACGGCCAGACGCTGTGGGCGGGCAAGCTGCAGCTCGAATACCGGCCGCAGGATGATCTGATGCTCTACGCCGGGGTCAACCGCGGAGTGAAAGCCGGCAGCTACAATGCCCAGCTGGCCGGCGGCCTCGGCGTTCCGGCAAGCGCGATCCGCTACGGACCCGAGACGCTGTGGAGTTATGAGGCCGGATTCAAATATATGTTCCCGGACCGGCGCACCCGCTTCAATGCCTCGGCCTTCTATTACGACTATCTCGACTATCAGTCGTTCCTGTTCACCGGGGTGTCGGGCGTGGTGATCAACGCCGATGCGCGGACCTATGGCGGCGAGGCGGAACTGTTCACCTCGCCCCTCGAAGGGCTCGACCTCGGGCTGATGGCCTCCTGGTTCGATTCCAAGGTGAAGGACGTGCCGCTGCGGGTCAACGGGCCGATCGTGCGCGATGTGAAGCCGGTCTATGCGCCGCAACTGCAGATGACGGGCGTCATCCGCTATGCCTGGGATGCCTCGTTCGGCGGCGTGATGTCGGTCGGAGCTGACGCATCCTATTCCAGCTCCTATTATTATAACCTCCGCAACTTCGATGCTGACAAGTTCGGTCGCTATCTGATGGCCAATGCCAATATCTCCTGGTCGAAGGATGCCCTCGAGCTCATATTCTCCGTCAAGAACATCACCGATGTGCGCGCCGGAGTCATGGGCTACAATGTCGCGACCCTGTGCGGGTGCAACGAGGTTTCATACAAGCCGCCGCGGTTCTTCAAGGTATCGGCGCGATATACGTTCTGAACTCCGGCCATCGATTTCGTGATGCCCGTCCAACCCATGTTCTGATGGAGCCATATGATGAACGCACATACCCATCTCTGGGCCGAACGCTTTCCCGAGATCGGCACCGATCCCGTTCCGGTCGACGCCTGCATCTCGCCCGATTATTTCGAGCGGGAACGCGAAAAGCTGTTCAAGAAAGTCTGGCTGAAGGTCGGCCGGGTGGAGGAGTTTCCGCAGACCGGCTCGTGGAAACTGGTGGACATGGACATCTGGAACACCCAGATCATCCTGGCGCGCGGTGTCGATGGCCGCATCCGCGGCTTCCACAACACCTGCTCGCACCGTGGCAACACCGTCGTCTCGGGACCCGAAACCAGCGGCCGCACCCGGCATTTCTTCTGCAATTTCCACGGCTGGACCTATGATCTGGAAGGCCAGTTGACCGACATTCCCCAGGAGGAGGAGTTTTTCGACAGCTTCAAGCGCTGCGAGAACGGGCTCACCCCCGTGGGCGTCGACGTGTGGGAAGGGTTTGTGTTCGCCCATCTCGATCCCGCGCCCGCGCAGTCGCTTGCCGCCTATCTCGGCCAGGTGGGCGAGCGGCTCGCGGGCTTTCCCTATGGCGAGATGACGGCGGTCTATGCCTATCGCACGATTTTGAACTGCAACTGGAAGGTTGCGCAGGATGCCTTTTCGGAGGCCTATCACGTCACCACGATCCACGCCGGCTCATTCCCGGACGGGTTCAACGCGAAGCTTGGCGACGTCGAGATTCTCGGGCCGCACCGCAGCGGCTCGGTCTGCATGGCCGATGGCGGTCCGAAGCAGACCCCGGTGGCGAAGCTTGCCCACCAGCTCGGCACCTCGTCGATCGCCAAGCGCGGGGTCCGCACCGAACTGCCGCCGCTCATCAACCCGCGGCGCGACCCCAATTTCGCGTTCGAGCTTGCAGTTCTGTTCCCCAATTTCCTCGTGCACATCATGGACGGCCTTTATTTCACCCACCAGTTCATGCCGATCGCGGTCGACAAGACGCTGTGGGAAGGGATCCAGTATTTCCGTCCGCCCCAGAACGCGGGGCAGCGGTTCAGCCAGGAACATGGGCAGCTGCTGCAACGCAACGCCTGGCTGGAAGACACGGCGACCATGGAGGCGACGCACGCGGCGCTGGCGTCCCGATCCAAGAAAGTGATGCACCTCCAGGATCATGAAATCCTCATCCGCCACGGATACAAATCGGTGGAAGACTATCTCAACGCCTGACTCCAGTGGGATGCACCCAGCCATGACCTTCTCCTATCTTCCCGCCGGCTTTTCCGATCTTGAGCCACTGGCGGAACAATGGGCGCTCGCCACGCAGAATGCCCGGGAAAACAGGCGGCGATCGAGCACACCCGCCGACCTGCAGATTTTCTACGATGCGACCGTGGGCCGGCTCGACGCGATGATCGAATATCTGAATGCGATGCCGCTCGACTCGATGCCGGATGATGCGAAAAACCTGTTCTATCTGACACTCTCGCTTGCCGAAGTCGCGCCCCACATCGAACTCTACGGCGGCAAGACGCGGGTTCCCTACAGTTTCGAGGAAGAGCGGTTCCACGCCGAACATGGCGCCACGCCTTTCTTCCTCGGATGAACGGAGACGGCCGATGACAACGGATATCGAGGCACTCGCAGCGCAGGTCCGTCAGCTCCACGACCTCGAAGCGATCCGCGGCCTGATCGGCCGCTATGCGATCGGGGCCGACCGCCAGAACGATCCCGCGATCATGGCGCCGCTGTTCGCCGAGGATGCGACCTGGGAATCGGAAGGGTTCGGCCGGTTCGCCGGCCGGGCGACGATTGCCGAGGCCCTTTCGAAAACCGGCCAGGAGCAGATCCTCTGGACGCTCCACTATATGATCTCGCCGACGATTTTTCTGGACGGCGACCAGGCCCATGGCAGCTGGTATCTGTGGGAACTGGCCACCATCGCCGGCGCGGATGGCGCGGCGCGATCGGTGTGGGTCGGTGGCACATATGATGCCCGCTTCGTCCGGCGCGACGGCGGCTGGTATTTCCATGCGCTGATTCTCAACGTGAAGCTCGCCACCCCCTTTGACACGCCATGGAGCCCGGATCCCCGCACGGCTCTGTGATTTCTCCCTTTCGAAAGGTGCATCCCTTTATGTCGGGCCTCAGATTTGGTGTTTACTGCGAAATGCAGACCGCTCCCGAAAAGTCGGAGCAGGAATTGTTGTGGGACGTGTTCCACCAGATCGAGCATGCCGACCAGATGGGCTATTATTCCTACAATCTGATCGAACACCATTGTTTTGCAAGCTTCGGAACTTCGGCCAATCCACTGGCGATGTTTGCAGCCGCCGCCCAGCGCACCACCGATATCCGCTTCCGCACGCTGTGCCACACGCTGCCGCTGCACAATCCGATGGTGCTCGCCGGCGAGATCGCGCAGACCGACATCCTGACCGGCGGCCGCCTCGAACTCGGCTTCGGCCGTGGCCATGGCTGGCTCTATCCGCCGCTCGGCATTGCGATGGAGGAAAGCCAGGGCCGCTATCAGGAAGGCCTTGATCTCCTGGAACTGGCATGGACCAAAGACCGGTTCAGCTATCACGGCGAATATTTCGATGTGGACAATGTGTCGGTCGTGCCGAAGCCGGTGCAGAAACCCTATCCCAAAGCCTATATGACCGGCACCAGCGGCAAGAATTTCGAACTGGCCGCCGAAAAAGGCTGGGGCATCGTCTGCGGCGGGCCCGCCCCCTATGACGTGTTCGCGCCGGGCATCGCCACCTACCGCGCCGCCTGCCAGAAATCCGGCGCGGTGCCCGACATCGGCTACAATCGTGCGATCTTTCTTGCCGAAGACGAGAATACCGCGATGCGCGAGGGCCGGGAGGCGATCCTCAATTTCTTCGAGTTCAATATCCGGCCGCACGATTCGCTGCGCGGCAACGCGCCGCTGCGCGACCGGCTGAATGCCAGCGGTTACCAGTTCTATGCCAGCGACGTGCTGCAATCCCTGCGCAACTTCAGCTTCGAGCAGATCGTCGAGAATGAACTTGCATGGGTCGGCACGCCCGCCCAGATCACCAAAAAGCTCGCGGCCTTCCACGACAAGGTGAAGTTCAACGAATTCAACATCATCGCGCATTATGGCAACATCGAACCGTGGAAGGCGGTCCGCAATCAGGAACTGTTCGCTCGCGAGGTGATGCCCGCGTTCGCCTGAACCCCCACCGCGACCAGACACGCCAGGATCATCCATGACCGACATCGCTCCCGTACGCTGGGGAATCATCGGCTCGGGCTGGATCAGCACCGATGCGATCGCGCCCGCCCTGAACACCATTCCGGAGGCGGTTGTGCACAGCGTGTGCAGCCGCGATCCGGAGCGGGCTTCCGAATTTGCCAAGGAATGGGGTGCCAGGCCCTATGCCGATCTCGACGCGTTTCTGGCCGACCCCGATCTCGACGCGGTGTTCGTCGCCACGCCCAACGCGCGCCATCCGGATGACGTGTTTGCCTGCGCGCGCGCCGGCAAACATGTGCTGTGCGACAAGCCGCTGGCCCCCGACGGCGCGACGGCCGACCGGATGGTCGCTGCCTGCGCCGAGGCGGGCGTGCTGCTCGGCACCGGCTATCAGATGCGGTTTCACCCGATCCATGTCGAGATGGCGCGCCGGGTGGCGGCGGGCGATCTCGGCCGGATCATCCATGCCCATGTCCATGCCTGCTTCCGCTATCCGTTCCCGCCCTCGCCGTGGCGCCGCACCCTCGAAGGATCGGGCGGCGGCTGGGCGACCGGCGATCTTGGCACCCATCTCGTTGATCTGCTGCTGTGGCTGCTCGGCCCCGTGCGGTCGGTCCAGGCTACGATGGACAACCAGACCTATGGCTATGAGACCGAGGACATCTGCTCGGCGGTGCTCGCGTTCGAGGGGGGCACGCTTGCCACCCTCACCTGTTCGACCGCGGTCACCGCGCCGCGCAGCGAACTCGGCCTCTACGGCGAGAGCGGCAGCCTGATCGCCGAGCAGACGATCGGGATCGGCACGACCGGCCGGCTGCTCGCCGGCATGGATCTGGTCGAACAGCCCGTCGATCATCCTGCGGCATCCCCCTATCAGATGGAACTGACCGCGTTCAGCCGCGCGGTGCGTGGGGTGGCGCCGCTCGGCGTCAGCGGACGCCAGGGTGCCGATGCATGCCGGGTGCTGGATGCGATCCGCCGCTCCGCCCGCGAGGGCGGCCGGGTGACGGTCGACCGCGGATGACGGCAGACTGGCACGAACGGTCGATCGCGGAACTCGGGGCGGCGATGGCCGCCGGCCGGCTGACGAGCGTGGCTTTGTGCGACCATTTTCTCGACCGCATCGCCCGGCTCGATCGCGCGGGCCCGATGCTCAACAGCGTGCGCGAGGAAAACCCCGAGGCCCGGGCGATCGCCCGGGCCCTCGATGCCGAACGCGCGGCCGGCGCCGTGCGCGGGCCGCTGCACGGGATTCCGGTGCTTCTGAAGGACAATATCGCAACCGGCGACGGCATGGCGACGACCGCCGGTTCGCTGGCGCTCGCGGGCCTGCGGCCACTGCGCGATGCAGGCATCGTCCGCCGGCTGCGCGCGGCGGGCGCCGTCATCCTCGGCAAATGCAACATGACCGAATTTGCCGATTATCTGGCCGACACCATGCCGTCGGAATATAGTTCGGCGGGCGGCGTGGTGCGTCATCCGCACGGGCTGCGTTATGATCGGGGCGGCGGGTCGAGCGTCGGTCCGGCGTGTGCGGTGGCAGCCGGGCTCGCGGTGTTCGCGATCGGCAGCGAAACGCAGAATTCGATCCAGACTCCGGCCAGCCAGTCGGCCGTGGTGGGATTGAAGCCCACGGTGGGCCTCGTCAGCCGGGCGGGCATCGTGCCGCTGGTCACGAGCCAGGACACCGCGGGCCCCCTGACCCGCAGCGTCGCTGATGCCGCCGTCGTGCTCGCCGCGATCGCGGGTGCCGATTTCGGCGATTCGGCGACGCTCGATGCCGCCACCCATGCCGCCGACTATGGCCGGTTTCCCGATGCCAGCGCCCTTGCCGGCGCCCGGATCGGCGTGGCGCGGCGGGTCTATTTCGGACGGCCGGGCCAGGCGGCGGCCGACGCGGTGGCAGACGCCGCCCTTGTGGTCGCGCGCGTCCATGGCGCGATGGTGATCGATCCGGCCGACGTGCCGACGGCAGACGCGGTGGCCGCACTCCGCTCCACCGTGTTCCCCAGCGCGTTCAAGGCGGGCCTCAACGCCTTTCTCGAAGCGCAGGGGCCGGCGGCCCCATGTGCGAACCTCGCCGCGATCCTTGCCTTCAATGCCGCCAACCCGGAAGCCTGCCTGCGCTATGGCCAGGCGCTCGCCGAAGCGGCCGAGGGCAGTGCCGGCATCGATGCGCCGGTCTATCGTGCCGATCGCCAGCGCGATGTGCTGCTCAGCCGCACCCTTGGCATCGAGGCCGTCTGCCAGCACTATGGGCTCGATGCGCTGCTGGTGCCCGGCGGCGCCGCCGCCAAGCTGACGGGGAAGGCCGGCTGCCCGGTGCTCACGGTGCCGGCCGGCTGGGGGGATGATGGCTGGCCGGCAGGCATCAGCCTGATCGGCCCCGCTTTTTCCGAGCCGCGGCTGCTTGCGATCGGCCATGCGCTCGAACAGGCGCTGGCCGCCGAGGCCCGGGCGGGCGGGCGGCCCGAACCGCGCCGCCGCGCGCCGGACTGACAGGGAGAATAACAGTGCCATCCATCACGCTCAGCCAGGCGCAGGCCATGATCGACGGGGCGCTGGCCCATGCCGCCACCCTCGCGCTGAAGCCGCTCGCGGTTGCCGTCCTCGATCCGGGCGGACATGTCATCGCGCTGGCGCGTCAGGACGGCGCCTCGACGTTGCGCCCCCAGATCGCGACGGGAAAGGCAGCCGGCGCGCTGGGGCTCGGCGTGTCGAGCCGCCGGATCGGCGACATGGCGGCCGAGCGGCCCTGGTTCGTGGCGGCCCTCGGCCCGGCCGCAGCGCAGGGGCTGATTCCGGCTGCCGGCGGGCTGATCGTGGAGGCGGAAGACGGCACGATTTCAGGCGCCATCGGCGTGACGGGCGACACGTCGGACAATGACGAGCTGTGCGCGCTCGCCGGGATCGCGGCCGCCGGCCTGTCCGCGCGAGCCTGACGGGACCAGGGATAAGGGAGAGGGAGATGGGTGAAGCGATGGTCACGCGGGCGGGCCTGTCGGTGGCGGCAGCCCTGGCGGCGTTCGTCGACGAGCAGGTGCTTCCCGGCACCGGCATCGCGCCCGACCGGTTCTGGGAGGGCGCGGCACGGATTCTCGCGACGTTCGCGCCGGAAAACCGCGCCCTGCTGGCCGAGCGCGACCGGATGCAGGCCGCGATCGACCAGTGGCACCGCGCGCGCGGGCCCATCCCGATCGAGCCCGCCGCCTACCGGGCATTTCTGCAGTCGATCGGCTATCTGGTCGACGAGCCGGCGCCGTTTATGATCACGACCGCCGGCATCGATGCCGAAATCGCAGAGATGGCCGGGCCGCAGCTGGTGGTGCCGGTGCTCAACCGCCGCTTCCTCGTCAATGCCGTCAATGCCCGCTGGGGCAGCCTCTATGACGCGCTCTATGCCTCGGATGCCCTTCCCGGCGCGCCGGCTGGTCCGGGCTATGATGCCGCGCGCGGTGCCGCCGTGATCCGGCGGGCGAAGGCATTTCTCGATTCCGCCGTGCCGCTTGCCCGGGGCAGCCACGCCGCTGCCGCTGGCTATCATGTGGCGGCCGGCGCGCTGGTGCCAGCACTGGCCGATCCGGCGCTGTTTGCCGGCCATCGCGGCGATCCGGCGGCCCCCGATGCGATCCTGCTCCGACACCATGGCCTCCATATCGAAATCCGCATCGACCGCAGCCATCCCGTGGGCGCTGCCGATGCGGCGGG
>NZ_ALVC01000006.1:0-14229 GCF_000293195.2 Sphingomonas sp. LH128 | reverse complement strand
AGGCGGTGACGGGAACCGCCATGTGATTGAGCGCCTTGCCCGGTTCGAGCAGGGTCGCCCCGTCCATGATCGAGCCGCCGATCACCTTGTCCTTGCCAAACGCGGCCTGGAGTTTGCCTTCCTTGCCCACGCCGTTCTGCAAAGTCAGCGCGCAAGCGGTGCGATCGACCAACACCTGCGCATCGGCCAGCGCCTGATCGGTACCCTTGGCCTTGGTCAGCAGGATGTAATAGTCGATGTCGCCTTCAACCTCCTCGGGCGTTTCGACCGCGAAGAGGTTTTCGCGCTGGACGAATTGCGCCCGCACACCCGAAATACTCAGGCCATCCCGGCGGATCGCCTCGACATGGGGCTTGCGCGCAATCAGCGTGACCTTGTGGCCGCCGCGCGCCAGGAATCCGCCGATGACCGAGCCTAGCCCGCCGGCACCGTGGAAACAGAAATGCAATTGCTTGGACATGCTTTGGGATTCCCGTTGGTTCGGCTCAGGCAATGCCCAGTTCGACCAGCTTGGCCCTGATCTGCTCTTTCTTTTCCGGCGTCACATCAGCCACCGGCGGCAGGATCGGGCCAGCCTTGAGGCCAATCGCTTCGTACCAGGCCTTCACATTGGCAAGTGCGCTGGCATAGGTCGCGGTGCGGGCGATATCCCACAGGAAGTTGTCGTGATAGAATTCGCGGACTTCGCTGAGCTGATCGGAAGCGGCCCGCGCTTCCTCCCATTTTCCTTCATGCGCCAGGCGGATGTATTCCTTGGCGAAATGGCGCTTCTTGCCGTACAGCATGTAAGACAATTCACCCCAGCAAACGGTGCCGCCAAGACGCAGATCGTCGAGGAAGAAGTATTCGAATGGCTCCATCGTGTTGAAGCCTTCGGGCATTAGCTGGCGGATTTTGATTGTCTCGGCACGGCTCATGGCACCTTGTTTGACGCCGATCACGGTATCGATATCGGCCAGGCGGCGCATCAGGTCCCAGCTCAGCACGGTTCCCGAAACCGGGGTCCGGTAGAGGCAGACGGCCAGATCGGTGTTGTCGGTCAGGAACTTGAACCAGGCATAGATTTCGTCGTCGCGCTTGAGCTGCACAACCGGGTTGATCACCTCAGCCCCGTTATACCCGAGCTTCTCGACGAACTGCATCTTCTCGATCGCGGTATAGACGCTGGGATCGAGCACGATGGTCCACAGATCGAGCCGCCCGGCATTCGCCTCGGCGACGATCTCGTGATAGCGAAACCAGTCTGACGCTGAGACGTTCCAACATTCGGAGATGAACCCGCCGACGGCCAAGCCATCTACGCCCATTTCGACATATTTATCGATGTTGTAGCGGATACCGTCCACATCGAACTTGTAATCGGCGGTCATCGGGGTAATCGGACACTGATAGAAGCCCCTGACGGTCTTCGTAGCCCAAGCCTTGGCGTCCTTACGATCATATTCCATTGATGTGCACCTCATCTCGATTTGGTTCAGAATTTCAGCTTGCATCTGCCGTTCATGAAGGCGCCAGCGCCGCCTGGGCCGCAGCCAGTCGGGCAATCGGCACCCGGAAAGGCGATGCGCTGACATAGTCCAACCCGATCTCCTCACAGAAAGCGATCGTGGCCGGATCGCCGCCGTGCTCGCCGCAGATCCCCAGTTTAAGGTCGGGCCGAGTTTCGCGCCCTTTGCGCGATGCCATTTCGATCAGCTTGCCGACCCCTTCGATATCGAGAGTGACGAACGGGTCCTTGGCGATAATGCCTTTTTCCACATAAGCACCCAGGAAACGCGCCGCATCGTCGCGGCTGATGCCCAGCGTAGTCTGGGTCAGATCATTGGTTCCGAACGAGAAGAATTCCCCGCTTGCAGCGATTTCGTCGGCAACCAGGGCTGCCCGCGGCAGCTCGATCATGGTGCCAACGCTAAAGGCGATCCGCTCGCCTTTTTCGGCGAACACGACTTCAGCTACCCTGTACAGGGTATCCTTCAGTGATTCGAGTTCACGCGGCAATCCGACCAGCGGGATCATGATTTCGGGACAGACCGCCATGCCCGCCTCGCCCGCGACTTCGAGCGCAGCCTCGAAAATCGCGCGAGCCTGGATTTCGTATATTTCGGGATAGACCACGCCAAGTCGGCAGCCTCGATGCCCCAGCATGGGGTTGGTTTCCGCCAATTCGATTGCGCGATTCCGAACCTGCTCCACGTCAATACCCATCGCCCGCGAAAGCTCGGTGAACTCGCTATCCGTATGCGGCAGAAACTCGTGCAGCGGCGGATCGAGGAGGCGGATGGTGACTGGCAAGCCTTCCATGATCTCGAAGATTCGTCGGAAGTCGGCGCGCTGTTCGGGCAAAAGCTGGTCGAGCGCGGAGCGTCGTTCCTTTTCGCTGTCGGCCAGGATCATCTGCCGCATAGCGAGGATCCGACTTTCATCGAAGAACATGTGCTCGGTTCGGCAAAGCCCGACCCCTTCGGCCCCGAACCGGCGGGCCATTTCGCAATCGAGCGGGGTTTCCGCGTTGGTCCGAACCTTCAGGCGGCGATGCTTGTCAGCCCATGCCATCACCGTTGCGAAATCGCCCGAAAGTTTGGGCTGGATTGTCGGTAGTTCGCCCAGGAACACTTCGCCGGTCGAACCGTCGATCGTAATGAATGCGCCCTCTTCGAGCCGCTGGCCGCCGATCTCGGCGACCCGCGCGACCGGGTCGATCTTGAGACTGGCGGTGCCCGCCACGCATGGCCGGCCCATACCCCGCGCGACCACGGCCGCGTGGCTGGTCATGCCGCCGCGCGCCGTCAGAATGCCGGTTGCGACGTGCATGCCATGGATGTCGTCAGGCGACGTCTCATGCCTGACGAGGATGACCTTCTCTCCAAATTCGGCCCACCGTTCCGCTGTTTCCGCATCGAATACCACACCCCCCGAGGCTGCCCCGGGCGAGGCAGGCAAACCCTTTCCGAGCAGCACCCGCGGCGCATTCGGATCGAGCGAGGGGTGAAGCAACTGGTCGAGCGAGGCCGGGTCGAGGCGGAGCAGCGCGGTCACTTCGTCGACCAGGCTCTCTTCGACCATGTCGACGGCAATCTTGAGCGCGGCCATGGCAGTGCGCTTGCCCGAACGGGTCTGAAGGAGGTAGAGCCTGCCGCGTTCGACTGTGAATTCGATGTCCTGCATGTCGCGATAGTGGCGCTCCAGCAGTTCGAACACCTCAGCAAGTTGAGCATAGGCCTTCGGCATCGCTTCCTGCATTGAGGGAAGCCGCGCACCTGCGGCTTCGCGGGCAGCCCTGGTCAGATACTGGGGCGTGCGGATGCCGGCGACAACATCCTCACCCTGGGCGTTGGCCAGCCATTCGCCGTAGTAGGCCTTCTCGCCGGTTGCAGGGTTGCGGGTAAAGGCGACACCGGTAGCGCTGGTCTCGCCAAGATTTCCGAACACCATGGCCTGGACGTTAACCGCCGTGCCCCAATCTCCGGGGATATCGTTCAGGCGCCGGTAGACCTTGGCTCGCGGTGAGTCCCATGAGAGGAACACCGCCTCGATTGCCGTCCAGAGTTGTTCATGTACATCCTGAGGAAAGGCCGCGCCGTGATGGGCAAGCACGAGATCCTTGAAGGTCGCGATCAGGCCGCGCAGATCGTCCACTCGAAGATCGATATCCTCATCGACGCCGCGATCTTCCTTGATGCGGTCAAGGGCTGCCTCGAATACGCCATGCTCGATTTCGAGCACGACACTGGAATACATCTGGATGAAGCGGCGATAACTGTCGAGCGCGAACCGCTCATCCCCGGAGGACTGGCCCAGGCCGGTGACGGTCGCATCATTGATGCCAAGGTTGAGGATCGTGTCCATCATCCCCGGCATGGATACCCGCGCTCCCGAACGCACCGAGACCAGCAGGGGATCGCGAGGATTGCCGAACGTCTTGCCCGTCGCCCGTTCGACCAGCCCCAAAGCAGCCGAAACCTCATCGCGGATGCGATCAAGTGAAGCTCTGCCGTGGTCAAGATAAGCGAGGCATTCGCCGGCGGAGATCGTGAATCCAGGCGGGACGGGCAGCCCGATCCGCGCCATCTCGGCGAGGTTGGCCCCCTTCCCGCCCAGGACGCGCTTGTCGAGGTCAATCTGACCTGCGACCAGAACGCCGGAACCGAAGGGAAACACACTCGACATTGTTAAATTCCTGAGGTTCAGGTGCAGGTCCAAGGCGGCGCAATTCGATTGGTGCGCCGCCCCAGAAGCGATCTACATTTTGAGAATGGCCTTGATCGCCTTGCCGGTCTTTTCGGTATCCTCGACGGCCTGGTTGATCTGGTCGAGATCATAGAAGGTGCAGAGCTTCTCGAACGGGAACAGCCCGGCCTTCTGCATCGCAATCAGTTGCGGGATGAAGACCTGCGGGGTGCTCGATCCTTCGACTACGCCACGCAACTTGCGGCCAAACAGCATGTTGTTCATGTCTAGCGAAAATTCGGTGCCCAGCTTCGCCCCGCCGACCACTGCGGTTTCACCCATGTTGTGCGTGCTGTCCACCGCCGAGCGCAGCACCGCTGGAATGGCGGTAGTATCCATGGCATAGTCGGCGCCGCCACCGGTCATCGCGACGATCGCTTCCTGAGCGTTGACCGTGTTGGCGTCGATCACATCGGTGGCGCCCAGTTCACGCGCCAGTTCCAAGCGGCCTGCGTTGCGGTCAACCGCGATGATCTTGAGGCAGCCCGAGGCCTTGGCGGCCATCACTGCGCTGAGGCCCACCGACCCGGCCCCGAAGATCGCGATCGAGGAGCCAGGTTCGGGACAAAGCGCATTGAGGATGCTGCCCGCCCCGGTCTGGATGCCGCAGCCCAGTGGGCCCAAAAGTTCGATCTGTGCGTCGTCGGCAACCTTGACGCAGTTGTTTTCCGACGCGATCGAATAGGTCGCGAACGAGGATTGCCCGAAGAAGCAGGCGTTGACCTCTTGGCCGTGGCGGGTAATCGGCGTCGAACCATCCAGGCGGCGGCCCATGAAATTGAGCGGGAACAGGCTCGGACAGTAGGCCTGATGCCCCTTGAGGCACGATGGACAGGTGCCGCAATAGCTGAAGGAGAGCACGACCTTGTCGCCTGGCTTGACAGTGGTCACGCCGCGTCCGACCTTTTCGACAACGCCCGAACCTTCATGGCCCAGCACCGCCGGCAGCGGCGTCGGGTAATATTGATCGCGAACCGTCAGGTCGGTATGACACATGCCAGCTGCAGCAACCTTGACCAGCACTTCGCCGTCGCGCGGATCCTCGATTGAGACGTTATCCAGAACGAATTCACCACCCTGACGCTCAATAATTGCCGCGTATGCGTCCATTATTTCTCTCCCGTTTCCTGATTTCTATTTGATCGAATTTGCTTATGCGAAGAAATAGAGATTCTTGTCCTGCACGACGCGCGCGTCGATATTCAGCTTCCTGCTGAATACCTTGAAGCCGCTGTCTGTTTTCCGCAGCTTGTCTTCGCGTCCCAGCGTGTGCACGTAAACTTCGCTCTGTCGGCGATTGCGGTGCACCAGAACATTGGAGAACACCTCGAATTCAAACGGTGCAATTTCGAATGCTTCGACATTGGTAACGAAATAGCGGATTCGTGATGGCGGATCTTCCATCCATACCTGGCCCGTCAGCAACCGGTCGACCCGCTGCTGCAGCTCGGCATAGTCATCGTTGTAGATTGCGGCATCCCCCGGGGTTGGATCCGGGCGGCGGTCACGTGCAAACCGCTGTTCGTAAACTGGCATCCAGTAATGGATATCTTCGGCGATTACAGTATCGAACCATTGGCGATATTGCTGGTTTTGCAACATCCGCACCTCGGCGGAATAGTGACTGACGATGGCATGATGCAGTTCCATGCCTACGGGCTTGCGTGTTTCGGTCATCTTGCGGTCCAGATTGCTGTCGGGATCAGTCTTGCGGCTCGGCTTGCTTCGCCGACAGACGTTCAGGCCAGAAATTACGGTTGGTCCACATTGCATCCCAGGTATCGTCATTGGCCCGGATGGCGGCCCAATCTGGCGCATCGAGAATTTCTTGCCAGAAACGATAAAAGCCTCGATACGAGGTTTCGCCGATGAAGCTGACCCCGACAATTCCTGGATAGACGGGGTGCGGCCCTTCGCGGTCCTTGCCCATGCTCGAATTCATCCGCCCCTTTCGGGTGATGATACCGTTGTTGTTGTAGGTGGCCGACGACATGTTTTCGCCATCGTCGCTTTCGAGCGTTCCCGCCGTACCAAATGAACGGATCGCTTCGCGCTGGATCGACCGCTTAGTTTCGGTGTCGGCATTCTTCGGCACCATGGTATAGGTCCAGACCTCGATTTCATGCGGCCCGCGCGGATGCCAGATCTTGAAGGTGTTGGTTCCGTAGAGGAACGAACAGTTGGGGAAGATCGACGTATTCCAGTGACCGACATAGAGCCGTTCGCGCTCCGGCCCGAATTTTTCGCGAATTCCGCCCCGCGTCTGCTCGAGATATTTGACGTACCCGTCGCGCTTGACGTGGATCGCAGTCGCCGCATTATCGATCAGGCCAAACCCGTGGCCATGCCGCATGGTGAATTGCAGACCAAGGTCGTCAAACGGCATGTCGGCGCGATTGCCCGACAGGCCAGCCAGCTCGCCCCCGATCATCTGGAGAGCGGCGGCATGCGTCCAGCCCACGTGATACCCATCGCCGACGAAGTTCTCGGTCGGGACTTTCCAATTGCAGGCGAGGGTGCTTTTCAACGGCGGCCCGACCAGTTCCAGACCACCGTCCGGACCGTCCCAGATCGTATCGAGGTACCAGCAGAAGTCCCCCAGATAGTCCTCAAGCGATGGCGCTTCGGGATCATGGCAGCCGAAGATGAAGCCCTTGTAAGTTTCGACCCGGATCGGCGCGAGCCCTAGCTTGGATTTGTCGAGATCGCTGTGATAGCACCGCTCTTCCATCGGAACATCGACGAGCGAACCATCCTGACCGAAAACCCAACCATGATAATTGCACACGAACGCCTTGGCGCTGCCGCTGTCAGCATGACAGATCTGGTTGCCGCGGTGCGTGCAGGAATTGATGAACGCCTTCAGCGAACCGTCCGGCTGCCGCGACAAGATGACACGGTCTTCTGCCATGTACGTCGTAATGAAGTCGCCCGGTTTGGGAACTAGCGAATCATGCCCGAGCATGAGCCAGCATCGCGAGAATATTCGCTCCAGCTCCAGCTGATAGACATCTTGATCCCAGAACACCCGGCGAGACTGGCTCGCACCGGCGTTATCGACGAGTGCCGACGATCCATTCATCGCATCGCTCCCATGCTTTTTGTTACGAGTGCCGCATAGTCGATTCGTGCTATACATGCAACGCGATGCACCATATGCAAAACCTACCGTTGGCGCAAGGACGATTCTCAAGGGGCGTTTGTGGGGAGAATGTTAGGTTGCAAGATGCCGATAGCAACACGTCCAGCATCCTTGGTCTTGGGTCCAGGCTCTGGCAATCACCAGCCCTATTGCTGTGTCTGGCCTCGTTCTTTTGGGCCCTGAATCCGATCGTCGGGCGGGCGGCCAAGGACTTGCTCTCACCTGTGACTCTGGCGTTCTGGCGGTGGGTGGTGGCGCTGGTCTTCGTGCTCCCTTTCGCTTGGCGGCACCTCCGCGACGACCTGCCCGCCATTGTTGGCGGCTGGCGGTTCCTTGGGCTCCTCGGGGCTGTAGGGGTGGGGCTGTTTTCTTTTCTCGTCTATCAAAGCCTGCAGTTCACCACCGCGACCAACAATCTTCTGTTGCAATCGACCATGCCGGTGATGACCCTGCTCATGCCAGTTGTGCTGTTTCGGGAGAGGGTGCGCCCGATCCTCCTCGTTTGCGCACTCCTTTCGATCACCGGAATCGCGTGGATCATGACCAAGGGGCATCCCGACTATCTGCGCTGGGATGCGCTGAACCGAGGCGATCTGCTCGCCATCATTGCGGTTTTTCTCTATTCCGCCTATGCCACCTTCCTGCGCCGCGCACCGGCGATGCACCACCTCAGTTTGCTGGCTGTCCTGTTCGGGGTCGGGATCGCGGCTTTGAGTGTGCCCTATGCCTGGCACCTCTGGTGGGCTGGCCTGACCGTGGCTTCACCTGCTGCGCTCGCATCGCTGCTCTATATCGGGATATTTCCTTCGCTGCTGTCCTACGCGCTGTTCAATCGCGCGGTCGCCTTGGTCGGCTCGGGCCGCGCGGGGGTCTACATGAACCTGCCATCGGTGCTCGGGGTCCTGATGGCCGTACCTCTGCTTGGAGAACGGTTCGCAAAATACCACCTAATCGGTTCGCTGTTGGTGGTTGCATCAATCCTCTTATCGCGTCGGGTCAAGACATAAGGTCAATGAGGCCCTGGCTGCTGCGGCGTATAGCAGAGCAGTCGCGGAATTTATGGTTCGCTCAAAGTCCTTGGCGAGGCGTCGGTTTCGATTGCTCCATGCGAAGTTCCGCTCGACGACCCATCGCCTTGGATGGACGACGAAGCCGGTCTGATCGGCGAATTTCCGGACGATTTCGACGGTCATGGCGGTAGCGTTGCGGACGCGATCGCTGTTGTAGGCGCTGTCGGCGAAGATATGTTCAACGCAAGGGTGGCGCTGGCGCGATTGCTTGAGCAGCGGCACAGCGCCATCGCGATCCTGCACCTCAGCGCTATGGACCAGCAAGGCGAGTGTCCGGCCAGGGCTTGCGGCCAGACAGCGCGCCCATTCGCCTCGTCCAGCGCGTGGCTGGAATTAGGCCGAGATTTGATGAACCGGACGATCTCCTTGGGACTAAAACTGAAGGCGTTGGCACGTCGCTTCCAAGCCGCGCCTTCATGGCGGCGTCGGCGGCGTTGAAGTCATTACAGAGAAGTACACGCGCGAACCGCGCGATGAGCGGACGCGTCGCGGAGCAGGCGCGTCTATTACCCTGGCGTATCCGGCGAGCTGATCGAGGAGCTTCACCACGCCCGCGGCTCCCGTCTCAGCGGGATCGCTCGACGCTTCGCCGGTGACGACTACTGCTACCGAGCGGGCTGCCGGTTTGGCGGACACCGAGATAGGTTCAACCAGGCTACGCCAGCTTCCCGTTCGAAATCTATGGGGCTGAGATAGCCAAGGGTCGAGTGCCGCCGGGTCCCCGCCTTGCGCCTGCTCAGGCGATTGGCGACGGGGCCATGAAGACCGCGCGCGATCGGGGCGAGAGCGCGCGAATGGTAGGAACGATTGGGGAGGCGTCGCGCCAGCTCGTCGCAGATCTGATCAAGACGGGGGATCGATGGACAATGAAATCGGCTGCGTGCCTCCGGCGCCGGAGGCACGCGATAAGAACCGCCGCCGCTAATTGCATCGAGAGGACCGCAATTGGCTATGCTGATATCAAAGCATATTTCAGAGCCCGATCCGAAAGTTGTTGAGCAATACCAGCATGTTGTGATTCACGCCTCTTTGCGAAGAGATGAAGTGAATGGTGACATGGACTGGTATTGCCCGGCGCGAGCATAGCCGGGAGGGACTGCGATATCCATCGGATTTGACCGATGTTGAGCGGGCGTTGGCAGCGCCATTCGTGCCTCCAGCAAGGCGCGGAGGCCGACCTCGAACGGCAGACATGCGCGAAGTCCTCAATGCGATGTTGTATATAGCCGCGAGCGGGTGTGCGTGGCGACTTCTACCAAAATGCTTTCCTCCGGTGTCGACTGCCCTGCGCGGCGTTGCTCTGGGGCGCCGCAACTGGATGTTCGTCGGGTCCACCAAGGGCGGGGAGCCAAGTGGCGCTGAACGACCTGATCATGGTCTTTGCCTTCGCGCCGCTGGTGGGTCTGCTACTGGGCGCGGCATCGATCACCGTGCCGTGGAGCACGTTGGCGCTGTCGGTGGGACTCTACATCGTCGTCCCAGTCGTCATCTCGCAACTGCTCCGTCGCGCTCTCCTTCGCGGCGGCGAGAAGCGGCTTCAGCGCTTCCTGTCCGCCATTGGCCCGATCAGCCTTTCGAGCCTGCTCTTGACGCTGGGGCTGCTGTTTGGCTTCCAAGGCGAAAAGATCATCCGGCAACCGCTGGTGATCGCACTTATTGCCGTGCCGATCCTGTTTCAGGTCTATCTCAATGCCGGCATCGCCTATTGGCTCAGTCGCCGTTTCGGCGTGGCATGGTGCGTCGCCGGCCCTTCGGCGCTAATCGGAGCTTCCAATTTCTTCGAACTGGCTGTGGCCGCCGCCATCAGCCTCTTTGGCCTCAGTTCCGGCGCCGCGCTGGCAACGGTCGTGGGCGTACTGGTCGAAGTGCCGGTGATGCTGTCGATCGTCGCCTTGGTGAAGCGGACCCGCCCCTGGTACGAGAAAGGTATTCCCGCATGAGACTGCGTGAACTCGCCGCCCCTGATCATCTTTCTACTTTGGACAAGGCTTTCGCGCTGGCTCGCCCAGCGACTGGCCTTGGCCCAGACCAACCGCCTCCACGCATTCTGCTGCTCTACGGCTCGCTGCGAGAACGCTCGTTTTCGCGCCTCGCCGTGGAAGAGGCGGCGCGCCTGCTGCAGTTCTTCGGCGCCGAGACCCGGATTTTCGATCCCAGCGACTTGCCACTACCCGATCAGGTGGCAGGAGACGACCACCCGGCGGTGCATGAGATGCGTGAACATGCGCTGTGGTCGGAAGGCATGGTCTGGTGCCGCCCGGAGCGGCACGGCCAAATCAGCGGCATCATGAAGACGCAGATCGACCATCTGCCGCTTCAGATGCGCGGGATGCGGCCGACGCAGGGGCGAACGCTTGCGGTCATGCAGGTGTCCGGCGGCTCGCAATCTTTCAATGCCGTCAACTCGCTACGCCTGCTCGGCCGATGGATGCGGATGTTCACGATCCCTAACCAGTCCTCAGTCGCGATGGCCTACAAGGAGTTCGATGAGGACGGACGGATGCGAGCGTCCACTTATTACGAGCGCATCGTCGACGTTATGGAGGAACTGGTGCGCTTCACGGTGCTGATGCGGCCGCATGCGGCGCAGCTCGTTGACCGATACTCTGAACGGAAGGAGGCTGGTGCGCCTATCGACGCCACTGCGGACCTTTCTGCTATAGCGATAGCAGGCCAGTCCTGATTCCGCGGTCGACCCTTTGTGGCCGTTCAGGCGCCGAATCTCAGTTCCTAGATGCGGACCGTCCGATTCCGGCAGCTCGCGACCAGCCCCAGTCGATTGGGCCCGCCCCAGCGAACGTCAGCTCGCGGCGACAAAGCACCGGTCACCTGCGCGGCTTTCTTTTCGCCACTCCGCATAATTCGACGTAGGCTAATAAACCGCTACTCGGCGACAGTGGATCAGCATCGGATGTCGGACGACCGGCGCCACGAGGCTATCCAGCCGGCAACGGGCGAGGGGTGGTGCTTCTGCCCCCTGCGTCGCAGTTGCTCGACACTGCCGTCGCGTCGGATCAGGAACGATGCGTCAGGCACGAAGCCAAGCCGCTCGACCGCTTCGAACACCGCGGTACGGTCATGTTTGTAGGTTTGGGCAAAAACATGGCCTAAAGCGACAGGAAGTCGCGTGTGCTGGTAGTCGTGAGTTGCGTCCACATCTGAGAGGACGATAGTTCCCCCAGAAATTAGCACCCGGCGCATTTCTTTGATCGCAGTTTCAATCTCCTGCATGTGAGACAGCACGCGAGTGCACAGCACGGCGTCAAATCGATGGAGCGGGAAAGACAGTCTTCTCGCATCGGACTTGATGAGCAATGCCGTGGGGAGCCTGTGGCGCGCGATAGCCAGCATTCCGTCGCTGAGATCGACACCGATCTGCTCACCACATAAGTCGGCGAACTGCTGCAGATACCAACCTGTTCCACACCCAACATCGAGAAGCGAAAGCGGGCGACCGCGGGTTCGTCGCGCTCGCTCTAGAATGGCCTTTATTGAGGGATATTCGTGATCACGCCAAAACCCCTGCCAAGACCAGCTGTCGTAGTACGGAGCTGAGAGATCGTAGGCCGCCTCGGCGGCCATCGGAAATACAGTCGCGTCGGTCGGGCGCTCGATGGTCATTACTTAGCCTTCTCGAGCTTGGCAAGGCGCGCATTAAGCGTCTCAACTTGCCTGCGGAGCGCGACGGCCTCTGTGGAAGCCGGTGCGGCGTTCAGCGTGATCCGATCCTTCACGACCTTCTCGGCTTCCTCCCTCGCGACTTCCCGTCGGTCATTAAACCCCTCGTCCTTAAGCCATGTCGCGCCGAAGTTGGCGAGGGTGAGGATGAACAAACCCGCTGCCGCCCAGCTCAGGGCCTTAAGCGCTGCCTTAGGCGCGTCCTCCTTGAACTGATTTATGGCTTCGCTCTGAGCGAGGGTGAACTCCCGCGTCGCCTCTGCCTTGGCATCAGCACCGGCGAGCTTGATCTCGGCGATTGCCTCGTCGCGCTGCTTTGCGAGGTTGGTGGCCAAGTCGCCGATCTGCAGGAAAGATCCCGGTTGATTTACCGCGAGCTCGCGCAGCTTAGAGTCATACTGCCTGGTAGTGGTTTCGGACTCAAATGGATGGTCGACCGAGCCACGTATCTCCATGAATACCATCTTGGCAATCACGGTGTCCGGTTCGATGATGATCTTTCCGTTCCCGAAATTGACGAAGAGGCAAGCCAGATCACCGGTGTAGCCGGGCTCCACCATGCTCATATTGACCAGCATGAGGCCCTTCCGGGAGAGGGTGTTTGTCTGCCACCAGAAACCGACTATGTTTTCAGGGAGCTTCACGCTGTCGCTCGTCCTGATCCAAACCATTTTGCCGGGCTCGACTGTGATGCTCGTAGGCCCGCCGGACGTTTCAAACTCGACTGGTTCGTGATCGTCTCCGGCGACGAAGCCCCTGCCTGGCAGGAAGGAGTAGGAGCACTCCTGCGCCCTCATCGTGTCGCCATGCGGCACTAGCATGCCGGTCCGCATTTGCTCGCGGATCTGGGAATCTGATAGCACAGTCACGTCGAGACTTCCTCATGTCACGCCAGGGATTGAATGGCGTGGCGTATGGTGGTGGCGTCAAGTGAAGCGATAGGAGCCAAGCCGTCGCAGAGGCAAGACGCGCCTAAAAGTGTATTAACATCAATTAATTAGCTGGCTAAGACATTAGTCGAGTTAGGCCGAAACCGATCATGCAAGTCTTTGGTTATGATATCGAATGCTTCGAGTAAGAGATCATAAATCCGGTGAGATGAAAGATCCTCAAGGCTAAATGGGTGGCCCTGAAAAATATCACCCGAGTTTCGCACAATTGTTGGTATCAGTTTTAAATTGACAGCGTCGGGCATAATTGAAAATCGCGGGTCAAAAATATTCTCTCGTCGAATAATTCCCTCATTCCACGAGAAGTATAAATTTTCTACTGGTTCGAACTGGCCAATTGGAGCCGACGAATAAAACTCAACATCCCCGTTTAGCACATGCGAAACGATCTGCGGGCCAGGGCAAGCCTCGCCTATCCTCAGGTGCCATCCTGTTCGCTTAGGCAAGCGATTGAAATTCATAGCGAACGAGTCAAACGCTGGGCGGATTTTTTCCCTTTGCGACCGCCGAAAGTCAGCCGGAAAACAAAACCTTTTAAAACCGCGCCGCGCCTCCCCCCAGACCATTTCATCGACGATGGGTTCTTCACGCTCAAGCATGCCGCTCAATCTCGCGCACTGGACGGCAGTCATCGAATTACTATCCTCCTGCTCCGTTCCAGTGGAATTTTCGTAGCTGGACTGGAAAGCAGCAATCGCCTCACGCACAATATCCGACTTCGTTAAACCACGCCCTTTTGCAAAGGCATCAAGCCAGCCTTCAGCATCAGAAGGCACCCGCACGTTCAATGTCCCCATGCCGCATCCAATCTGTAACACAAATCATAAAGTATCCGTATTACAGGATTGCCGCAAGTGCGTTTCTTACCCCTCTGAATCCGACAGTTTCCTCCCGGCCTTGTCTCTTCTTATATCAGGCCGCAGTATCATCGCGCTGGATGTCTGCTTGTCATGAGAGCTGCCGCATGATCAGCGCTATATGGAATCACCGGCAAAGTCCCAAATTCCGCCGACCTCGACCCTTGCCGGTCATTCAGCAGTCAATTTCACGCTCCCAGGTGCGGACCGTCCGGTTCAGCAGGTGTCGACCATTGCACGAACATGACGTAATCGCGGGAGCGCCGGCCATGGGCAACGGGCTCGAGATTACTGGAAGGTTGGTT
>NZ_ALVC01000005.1:0-8504 GCF_000293195.2 Sphingomonas sp. LH128 | reverse complement strand
GCCGTGAGCAGTCGGTCCGTGACGTTGCCATGGCGGTGTCGGCCTACGGAGGCGCTGAGTTGGCCCGGCTCAACGTCGAATCCGGCGTGGACATCGTCCGGCTCACTCCCGGGGTTTTTCTGTCCAACGCTGCTGCTGGCCAGAGCCAGCAATATTCGATCCGTGGAGTGACCCAGAACGACTTCAATGATATATTCGAGGGGCCGATCGCGGTCTACTATGACGACACCTACGTGCCGTCGCTACAGGGGCAAGTGTTCGGGACCTTCGATCTTGAGCGGGTCGAAGTTCTCAAGGGACCGCAAGGCACACTGTTCGGGAAGAATGCGACCGGCGGCCTGATCCATTTCATTCCCCGTCAGCCAACGAATCAATTCGAAGGCTTCGCTGAAATTAGCTACGGCAGCTTCGACACTGTTCGGGGCGAAGGCGCGATCAGCGGCCCGCTTTCGGATGACGTGAGGGCTCGTGCCTCGGTGCTGTATTCGCGCCAGGGCAGCTACCTCCAAAACGTCTATCCAGCAGGACTCGCTTTTCCCAGCGCGCCGCCGACCCCACGTTTTGGCGAGGATCTAGGCAAGGAGGACATGCTGGCTGGACGATTGCAGATCGAAGCCGACGTCACCGATCGCCTCAATCTGAGATTGGCCGGAACGGCCGCCCGCCTGAAGCTCGGGACCGCGCCCTACACGTCGCGCGCCCTGGTTCCGGTGTTCAATGCGGCGGGGCAACATGTCGGTACGGTTGCCCCGCCGGCGGGGACGCCGGACGGCCTTGGCTTTGTCGCGCCTCTTGACCATCAGCAAACAGCATCCGATTTCGCGCGCGGCGACGGCTACTATCTGCGGTCCTATGATGTTTCACTCCACACGAATCTGGCGTTCGACGGGTTCGACCTGATTGCCGTGTCGAGCTACAAGCGCTTCGAAAAGTCGATTGCGGTCGATGTCGATGGCGGCGCGGTCAACTTCCTAGCGCTTGGCACCGCCAACAGTTCGGACAGCTTTACGCAGGAAATCCGGCTTGCAGGCGAAACCGACGGCAAGCTCAGTTGGGCGACCGGTGCGTTCTTCTCCTCAGTCAGCGCCGACTCCAATATTGGCTTCTTGGCGCCGAGAAACTCTTTGTTCGCGGAGTCCTTGGGAGCCGGTCCGGTCGGTGTGGACCTGATCAATCAGGTGACATTCAAGAATACCAACTATTCGGTGTTTGCCCAGGTGGATTATCCATTGTCCGACCACTTTAAGGTGGTGCTTGGTGGTCGCCTGATTCATGAGCGGCTTCGGTACAGTTTTGCGTCGAGCATCTTTGCCAACACGGACGATTATGCCATCGATACGGATGTGCTGCTGGTACCGGGCATTCAGCCTTCGACGAGCAATCGCGTGAACGATACCTTGTGGGCGGGGAAGTTTGCGCTCGAATATCGTAGCGGGGATGGATCGCTAATCTACGCCAGTATCAATCGCGGCGTTAAGGGCGGCGCTTTCAATGGTAAGCTGCCCGACAACAGCCCGCCGCTGCAACCTTCGGAAATCCCTTACGGCCCGGAAACCCTTTATTCTTACGAGCTAGGCGCGAAGACGGCGCTATTCGATAATCTCCTTCGCCTGAGCGCCGCCGTATTCTACTATGATTACAAGGACTATCAGACGTTCGCGCTCCAGAATGCCTCTGGCATCATCAGAAACAATGATGCCCATGTATGGGGCGCCGAGGTGGATGCCCAATTCACCATCGGCGAGCGACTGCGTGGCGGATTGGCGATGGCCTATACCAAGGCGACGGTCGAGAATGTGGCGATCGCCGCAGCGACACCGACCGCACCGGCGGTGCTGGCGGATGTCCGCCCCACCTTTTCTCCGCGTTTCCAGCTGTCAGGCAACTTGGCCTATGAACTGCCTTTTGCACCACTTGGCGGAAAGCTGTCGTTGCTTACCGATGGCTCCTACATTTCCAGCTTTTACGACAATATCCGCAACTTCGCGGGCCAGCGGCACGACGGCTACGCGCTGGTCAATGCCGGCTTAGCCTGGACCAGCGCCGACGCGGCATGGACCCTAAAGTTCTACGTGAAAAACGTCTTCGAAGCACAGTACGTCGAGACTGCGTTCGACGTTTCCACTTTGTGCGGTTGCAGCGAAATCCAGTATTCGAAGCCGCGCCGGTGGACCGTGTCGCTACGCAAGGAATTCTAGGGCTTTATGAAAGGACACTCATGATGAACGAACCGCTCAACCAGCAGCTTCATAGCCGCTATCCAAATCTCAGTCTGGAGCCGATCCCGAGCTCACGGATCTGTTCGCAAGCGTACTTCGAGAAGGAACGGGACGCCATATTTCGCAATACCTGGCTCCAGATTGCGCGGACCAGCGATTTGCCGAAACCAGGTTCCTATTTCGTCAGAGACATTCCGACTCTCTCGACTTCGGTCATTGTCACACGAACGCGCGACGGGGCACTGCACGCCTTCAAGAACGTGTGCCCTCATCGCGGCATGAAATTGTGCGTTCCCGGAACCCATACGCATAACCGGATCAACTGCCCCTTTCATGGCTGGGCATTCGATCTGAGCGGCCAGGTAGCTGGAATCCCCGGCGAAGAATATTTCTTCGACTTTGACAAGGCGGATCATGGGCTGAAGCCAGTCAATGTCGGGGAATGGTCAGACCTGGTCTTCGTGAACTTCTCGCCCGAACCCGAGCAGAGCCTGCAAGTGTTCCTTGGCGAGCTTTACGATGATTTTCATGGTTTTTTCGCAACGGATCACTGGCAGGCGGTGCGAAACTATAACTGGACTCTGGATTTCAACTGGAAGCTTTATCTGGATAGTTCGGTTGAGGGCTATCATGCAGCCTATGTCCACTTGTTCAACAATACTGGACAGGTTGCGGCAACCAATCCCGATCCGCTCTGGCTGCCCAACGACTGGGTCCGCCTGTTTAAGGATCACCGGGTGGTCGGAGTTCCGCAAAATGTAGGCGAGCGTGAGCTTGCACCGATGGAGGCGCTCGCCTTCCAGTATGGTGCCGTGGCAGCCTATAATGAAGGCGGGGTTGCGCTCCCGCCGGGAATCAACAACACAAAGTCGAAGGACTGGGCTTTCGATATTCTCGAGGTCTTTCCAAATTCGGTCTTGTTCCTGAGCGCCAATCTGTTTGGAATCATTCGCCTGTGGCCGGTCGCCGCGAACCGCACTCATTGCGAGCTCGAAGTTTACCTACCGACGGCTACCACGGCTGCGGGGCGCGTCAGCCAGGAATATGGTGTTGTCTCGCTGCGTGATGTGGTGCGCGAAGACATGAATACCGCCGTTGCGATCCAGAGCGTCGCCGAGCCTGACGGTGAGTTTGTCCTGTGTGATCAGGAAATCGCGGTCCGTCACCAGTACGAGACCATCCATAGACACGTTGAGAATTGCAGGAGTCACGCCGATGTCTGACGTCGCAAATCGGGGGGTGACCTCGAACAACCTGCCCCAAAACTTCAGAGATCTTGATCCGTGGGTGAGCGAATGGGCGCTTGGCTCGGAGCGGCAGCGGTTCGCCAAACGAACCGGCAGCACAATCGAAGAAATCAGGCCGTTTTACGATGCGGTGTCGCCGCGGATGCCGGCTGTGATGGCTTACCTAGAAAAGCTTCCGATTGAGGGGTTGACGCCTGAGGATGATGCGCTTTTGCAAATAGCGATGTCCTACGTTGAGATCTCGCGCTGCTTCGAAGCGTGGAATCAGGTCGATGTGCGCGCCGACTTCTTCAAGCCCGCAGACCTCCAAACTGATCGTTGAAAATACTGAAGGGAGTGCAGTTCCGATGAACGCTCATATGTTGCCTGAGAAATACAGGGTTCTGGAACTCTTTGCGCGCGATTGGATCCTTCCGACGCAGACCGCACGCCAAGAGAAGCGGCTTACTACGAGCATTGCGAAATTGCGAGAATTCTACGATGCCATGACACCGCTGATGACGGATATCCTTGAGGATTTCGATGCCAAGGTGCTTGAGGATCTTACCGACGAGGAAAACAACCTGCTTCAACTTAGCTATGGGCTGGCGATGGTCGCGCCGGCAATCGAGTTCTTCCATCAGCCGGCTGTCGTTTGTGGCTTCGACGCGCGCAAGTTCCTGCCCACCCACGAGGCCGTAGCGAACCGTCCGGCCATGTCGGTCGCGCGCGAGGCGTTCGTTTAAGGATTGCTGCGATGACCAGGCCTATCGATGAACGCATTGCCGAACTGGAGCGGAAGATCGAGCGCCTCGACGACATTGAGGCGATCAAGCGGCTCCGCTGGCGATATTCCCGGGCCTGCGATGACGATAATAACGTCGACTTGCTGCTTCCAATGTTCACCGAGGACGCAGAGGTTGTGCTCAATCCGCCGTTTTCTGGTGCGCACAAGGGGCACGCAGCGCTGGAAGCTATGTATCGCGACAATGCCCGTGTGAACGGTGTGCGCTGGACCACGCATTATTATCTGCAACCGCTCATCAATGTCAGCGGCGACGGTCAAACAGCAGAAGCCTCGTGGTACCTTTGGGAGCCCGCAACGATGGATTTCCCCGACGCTTCCAACGAGGGGGTCTGGCTCGCCGGTGAATATTTCGACCGCTACTGCAAGATTGATGGCGAATGGAAATTTACCCGTATCGAAATCAACATCCGACTGATGGCGTCGTACGATAAAGGATGGGCCGACGGCCCGATCCGGGGTGCGCAGCGCTGAGGTCAGTATGCTCTAAAGCATTGATGGGAATTGAATATGAATATCCAAACAGCCGAATCGTGGACAAAGAAGCTGAATCTAGGCACTGGCCCAGTCAGCCCTGAGGTCTACACCGATCAGGCGCAATTCGAGCTAGAGCGTGACAAGATTTTTCGTCGCTACTGGCTGAACTTGGGTCGCGAATCCGATATCCCGAAGGCGGGTGACTACATTGTCCATGACATCCCATTCCTAAAGGTCAGTGTCCTGCTGACACGCGGGCGGGATGGAAGTATTCGCGCCTTCCACAACGCGTGCCCTCACCGCGGCAACAAGATTTGCCAAAAATTGGCCGACAATACGTCCTTTGTGAAAACCGGCAACAAGAAGTTTTTCGTGTGCGAATTTCACGGCTGGGTGTTCAGCGACAAGGGCGATGTCGTCGACATTCCAGACGAAGAGCAGTTCTTTGACATCGATCGGCGTACTCTTGGCCTTTTGCCGATAGCCATCGATTTCTGGGAAGGCTTCATTTTCGTCAATCTCGACGAGACGCCTCACCTCACGCTCGACGAGCAACTGGGTGGCCTGAAGGAGGAACTGGCTGGCTATCCTTTCAGTACCTACAGCCCCATTTTTGGCTATGAAGGAGAGGTGGGATGTAACTGGAAGCTCAGCGTCGATTCCCAGGTCGAAGGCTATCATGCGGTTACGCTGCATCGGCGTACTCTCGGCAACTCGCTCGGCGGCCAGAAAAACCCCATGATTCACATGCTGGACTTCTCGGCATTCGGCGAAAATCATCGCCTTTCGATGCCGGCGGGAGCGAACCCGACGCGCGGCCCGATCGATGAGCTGGCGGCGAAGTATGGCCCTTCGATTCGCTCCTATAATAGTGGGCAGATCGTGGACATGCCGCGTGGGGTGAACCCCACGCGCGACAAGGAATGGGCAGCTGATATTTACTTCGTTTTCCCAAATTTCTGGATCGCGCTGTTCGACGGTCAATATCAGACCCACAATTTTTGGCCTGTCTCGGTCAGCCGCATGTATCAGCGCATCAACATGTATTCGACGGAGCCTGAAACCGCCGCCCAGGCGTTCGCCGTCGAATATGCGCGTGTCATGTCGAGCAATGTCTGGCTGGAAGATTTCAGCACGCTTGAGGACTGCCAGGCCGTAGCTGAATCCGGCGTCATTAAACAGTTTTACTTTCAGGATCAGGAAGTGCTCTGCCGCCGCTTGCACGAAACAGTTGAGCGGATCATTCGGCGATGAATGGGCGCCTTCAAACACTAACCGAAAAAGCTCGGACGGATTTAATTCACCTGTCCTGAGGGGAACGGGATAATGAGATGGGTGATGGGTAATCCTCACATTACTAGTTGTTGTTGGAGCGTATTTCTGGTTCTTGCCGAACTTTGCAATAAGGAGTAATGCCATGAAACGCCAGGACCTCACTGAGAAGCTGCTCGACATCAAGCGTGAGAAGGGCTGGAACTGGGCACATATCTGCGAGACGATCGGCGGCGCCTCGCCCGTCCTGGTCACTGCCGGTATTCTCGGCCAAATGCGCTTCACCAGAGCGCAGGCTTCGGCTGCCGCCGAGTTGTTCGGCCTGACCGAGGCGGAGACCCGGCTGATCCAGGAGGTGCCCTATCGCGGCACCTTCACGACGCCGCCGACCGACCCGCTGGTCTATCGCTTCTATGAGCTTGTCAACATCTTCGGCACGAGTTGGAAGGAACTGATCCAAGAGGAGTTCGGCGACGGCATCATGTCGGCGATCGACTTCGACTTCGCCATGGAGCGCCTGCCCGATCCGGCGGGCGATCGTGTAAAGATCGTCATGTCGGGCAAGTTCCTCCCCTATCGCTACTATGGTGCAACCGGAAACCATCCAGTCAACGGGCTTAAAGAAGCCTAATCGAAGATAGATTTCGCCGTTGGTTTCCAAGATGTCTAGCACAATAGAGCGCGGCCTGTAATATGGAGATAGTGATTGAAACTCTAAGTCGCCAGCATCTTCAAGGGTCATGCGTCTTTTGTATATACTGGTGACATCCGCCCCTGATTGTTCATCAGTCAGAGGTAGAGTCTCGCTCTTCATGATGGTTGATTGAGGTGATGGCAACATGCCTGGGAGCATGCCCCCAAGCATGTTGGCCGGCGCTCTCGGCAGGGGTGTGCCCCGCTTCCAATATCGGACGCTGCCCTTGGACGGTCAAATTCAGAGAGGGGTGCGTCAACCGGGGGACCCTCAAACAATGGAAGGACTCTACCTCTGACTGATGAACAATCAGGGGAGCACGTCAGAGGAAAACTAATATGAAAACAATGATTCGGCTGTGCAAGGCCGCTGATGTCACAGAAGGTGAGCCTGTGGCCGTTAACCGGGACGGACTCCCCGCACTAGCTGTTTACTGTTTCGAGAATCGATACTTTGCGACAGACAACACCTGCACCCATGGCAACGCATTTCTGACCGATGGGTACCAAGATGGAATGATTATCGAATGCCCCTTCCACGGTGGAGCGTTCGATATTGGAAGCGGGGCACCGACCGCCTTCCCCTGCCAGATCGCCTTAAAGACTTATAAGGTGGTTCTGGATGACGGCTGGATAGCTATCGAAGTGCCCGACCAGGGCGGCATGGTGGAGCAATGAGTTAGGGGCTGACATAGATAGCAGATAAAGGTTATGTATGTCATATGGTTAGAGAGAGGCAGCAGGAGCTGCCTTCGGCGAGGTGTCCAGGAAGAACTGATCAAGTATTTCTGCGCTGGGGTGGCGGCGCGTGCGGCGGCGGAGATTTCGGTTGACGTGAACCTACAACGACCACATCATCGCACAGCTATGTTGGTGCGGAGGTCGTCCACGACACATACGCTGCTCTCTTTCAGAGAGACATCGATTCCGGCATAGTACTCCATGGCTGTTCCTCTCATGATGCTTGGGGCCGATCACTCGGACCCCGTTTTCAACACCATCATTCTGAGGGACAGCCACCAACCTGGCTACTCTTGAGACGCCGGCCCATTACGGCATCTAGTGGATTGATTCCAACGCTTGGTGCCCGCGCCTCGATTTGGAGGCGGAAATCGGACAGGAATTGCCGCTATTCGGATTGACGGCAATGTCGATTGTTCCGATGCTTTGCTGCATGGCGGGCCTAGATTTGAGAGGTGCGGGCGCGTCGCGCGCAGATCGCTGAAGCGGCTTCGTCGGACAGTCGGCAGACGGGGCGGTTGTCAAGACCCGGTGTCTCGAGCATTTGGACGAGAACACATGTTCTTTCGAGGCTGCCGCCTCGAAAGAACAGCGAGTAAACAGGAGGAGGCCGGTATATGAGTGTTGGCTTAACCGCCACCGATTGCCCGGAAATTGGCAAGTCCCTGACTGTCGATGGTAGTACGACCGGCTCTGTTGCAAAAATCGTGAAGCTTGAGCATGCTTGGCGGAGATTGGACGGACGGAACGATGACGGATTTCAAGTGGCGCCATTTCCAGGGTGATGTGATCCTGTGGGCGGTGCGCTGGTATTGTCGCTATCCGATCAGCTATCGCGACCTTGAGGAAATGCTGGCGGAACGCGGCATTTCGGTCGACCATACGACGATCTATCGCTGGGTCCAGTGCTACGCCCCGGAGATGGAGAAGCGGCTGCGCTGGTTCTGGCGGCGTGGCTTTGATCCGAGCTGGCGCCTGGATGAAACCTACGTCAAGGTGCGGGGCAAGTGGACCTACCTGTACCGGGCAGTCGACAAGCGGGGCGACACGATCGATTTCTACCTGTCGCCG